>JAGWST010000049.1 GCA_028869325.1 bacterium
CCACCTTTGCGCCGACGCCGAACGAGGCGAGCGTATCCTCCAACAGGTGGGCGCGGTTCGACTCGTCGGCGATGCGCACGTCGGGGCGATCGAAGAGCGCGAGGTCGGGAAGCCGGTAGACGCGTGGGCGCCCGTCGTCGGGCGTCATCTGGTCGATCGCGGGCTCGAGCGGCGGCGCCGTCAGCGGACGCGCCGGCGGCACCGGCCGCGACGGCGCCTCCAAGGCGGCCAGACCCGCCGGCTCAGCGGCGATCGGCGGCGCATCGGCACGCGGCGGATCGATGGCCGGCGGGCGTGGCCGTGCGCCGCGATGGGGCGCGCGCGGCAGCGCTCGTAGGAGCGTGGCGCAGAGCGCGGCGCAGCCGCGCCCCAAGAGCAGCGACCACGATGCGACCACGCCCAGCACGCGCTTCAACGAGACACCCGTGATCCAGACGGCGACGGCCAAGGCGGCCAAGACGATGAAGATGATCCGCCCGGCGTCGCCGACCACGGCCGCCAGAACCCCCGAGAGCGCGGCGCCGGCGCTGCCGCCTTGCGGCCCCAGCGCCGCGAGCGCGAGCAGAAAGAAGGCACACGCGGCGGCCCACAGCGTGCGGATCATCTGAGGGACGCTGATCTCTAAGAAGACGATGCCGGCGAGCACGGCGATGAGCCCGGGAAAGCCTCCCGCGGCGCGCCCGAAGAGCACGCTCAGAGCCCACCCCACCCACGTGCCAAGCGCTCCTGCGTGGTGCGGCGCCACGAGCGTGACGGCGAGGAGAGCGGCCAAGCCGAGTAAGGCGATGCCGACGAGTTCGAAGTTGAGCCGGGAGGCCGCCAGCCTACGCTTCACGCGCGCCATGTGAGACGGAGCTTCGCGTCGCGAGCGCGATACTCCTCACCGATAGCGCTGTTCGGCACCACCGATGCACGGGCGGAACGCCGGCGCACTCCAACGAACACGGAGCCGTCATGGCCGGTATTCGCGTCTTCATCGCTTCGGCAGCGTTCGTCGCGCTCTGCTGCGGCATCGCCTCCGCCTGGGGCTTGCGCGGTCACCAGCTCCTCTCCGGAGTCGCCGCCGCGCACTTTCCGCCGAGCCTCCCCGCCTTCTTGCGCACGCCGCAGACGGCGCGCGCCATCGCGCTCCTGGCCACGGAGCCCGACCTGATCAAGGGGCGTGACGATGCGGCGCTGACGGCGGCCACCTCGCCGGAACACTATCTCGATCTCGACGACGACGGCAGCGTGGCGGGCATCCCGCTTGCAAGCCTGCCGCCGACGCGCCCGCAGTACGTCGCCGAGCTCGAGCGGCGCGGCGTCGATCCGTATAAGGCCGGCTTCCTACCGTACGCCATCCTCGAAGGCTACCAGCGCCTGGCCAAGGATTTCGCGCTCTACCGCGCATACGTGGCCACGGGCGAGCGGGAGCGCGCGGCCTTGCGCGAGCGGATCGTGGTGCAGGACCTGGGCGAGTTCAGCCACTTCGTGGGCGACGGCAGCCAACCGCTGCACGTCACCGTGCACTACAACGACGGCGGCGCGCACGCCAAGTTCGAGGAGGGCGTGGTCGAGCGCTACGTGACGCGCGCGGCCGTCGCAGGCGACTTGCAGCCGGCCCGCCTCCTTGCCGCGAACGTGCTGCCCTCGATCGAGCGCTACCTGCGCGAGACGAACGCCGCCTATCCGCAGGTTTACGCGCTCTATCGCAGCGGCCGCTTTCGCTCCGACGCCGGGCCGCTGGCCGCGCGCGAGCTGGCACGCGGCGCGGGCTTTCTCGACGACCTGGTCGAGACGGCGTGGGTGCGCAGCGAGGACGAGCAGGTCGGCTATCCCGCCGTTCACGTTCGCGACCTCGAGTCGCACGCGCTCCCGGTATCCGCATTTCACGAGTGACCGAAAGGGAAAGGTCTGCGTTTCAACCATGTCCACAAAGCCGACGATCGTCGTCCTCGAAGGGGATGAGACCGGGCAGGAGCTGCTCGAGGAGTCGCTGCGCGTCCTAGCGCCCGCAGTGACCGGCGTCGAGCTCGAAGTTCAGCGCTTCGATCTCTCGCTTGCCAACCGCCGCGCCACGCGGAACGGCATCGTGCACGAGGCCGCCGAGGCGATGCGCGCCTCCGGCTTTGGTTTGAAGGCCGCGACCATCACCCCCGAGACGCAGAACGACGTTGGCTCGCCCAACGCGATCCTGCGCAAGGAGATCGACGGCACCGTCATCCTGCGCACGGGGCGCCGCATTCCCGGCGTGCGGCCCGTGGCCGGCATCCACGCGCCGATCTCCGTCGTGCGCATGGCGGTCGGGGACGCCTACGGCGCCAAGGAGTGGCGCGAGGGCGAGGGCTTGGACGAGATGGCCTTCCGCACGGAGGCGATCTCGCGCAGGGTCTGCCGGCTGGTCGCGGAGTTCGCCTTCTACCATGCGCGGCGCGCGGGCTCGCGCGTCTTCGGGGGTCCGAAGTACACCGTCTCGCCCGTGTACGAAGGGATGCTCAAAGAGGAGATGGACGCGGCGGCCAAGCGTTACCCCGATGTCAAGTACGAGCCGCAGTTGATCGACGCTACCTATGCGCTCTTGATCTCCTCCTCCGGCGACGCGCTTACGATTCCCTCGCTCAACCGCGACGGCGACTGCCTCTCCGACTTGGTGATGCAGCTCTTCGGCTCGATCGCCGGCGCGGAGTCGCTGCTGCTCTCCTTCGACAACGATCTCAAGCCGCACGTGGTGATGGCCGAGGCGCCGCACGGCACCGCCCCCAAGCTCTTCGGCAAGAACGTGGCCAACCCCATGGCGATGATCCTGGCGGTGGCCGCGCTGCTCTCGTATCTCGACGCCCCGGCGGCGGCGAAGGCTTCGCGCGCCGTCTACGAGTCGACGCTAGAGGCAGTGGCCGACGGTCTGGCCACGAGCGACCTGGGCGGCCACGCCTCGACGACGGAGTTCACCGACGCGGTGATCGGCAAGGTCAGAAACAAGCTCGACGTCTGGGCGTCGCTCGCGTGAACGATCTCGGCGCGCTCGTCGTCGCGAGCCCCTTCATTCCCCTGATCGGCATCGCGGCTGCCTCGCTGGCCGTGGTACCGTATCGTACGGCGGCGCTGGGCCCGCGGCTGCTCTTCGCCATGTTCGCGACCGTCATCGGCGCGATGATCGCCTCGTTCAAGGGCTTCTCAGCGGTCGAAGTCAACGCCGGCTTCCTGTTGGCCTGCATCCTCATCTCGCTGTGGCCGTTTTACTACGTGTTGCAGGCGCGCCGCGCGCCCGCGCCGGAGGGCGCCGTGGAGATGGCGCCACCCTTCACCGGTCGCTGGCGCTGCGCGTCGGGCGGCGCGGTCGCGATGCTCAACCATCACCTCGACTCACCGGCGCAGCGCTACGCCTACGACTTCTACGCGCCCAACGCCGTCGGTTGGCCCGGCGCGCCGTGGGCGCGCACCAACGACCGCTACCTCGCCTACGGCAAAGACGTGCTCGCCCCCGCCGAGGGAAGAGTCTTGCGGGTGGTCGACGGCCAGCCCGATGGGCTCCCGCCGCGCCCCGCACCGGATGCGGCGAAGCGCCCCTTCGGCAACCACGTGGTGATCGAGATCGCGGGCGGCTATCTGGTCCTCGCCCACCTCAAGCCCGGCAGCGTGCGCGTGAAGAGCGGCGAGGCCGTCAAGCGGGGCGATCGTCTGGCGGCGTGCGGCAACAGCGGTGAGTCCACGATGCCCCACGTTCACGTGCATCTGCAGGAGAAGCCGCAGCCCGGCAAGGGCAGAGGCGTGCCGCTGGTCTTTCGCGACACCGCCGGCAGGCTGGTCGCCCCGGTCACGGGCCAGTTCCTGGTGGGTTAGGATCATGTACGAGGAGGCGGTGCTGCGCTGGTTGGACACGCTTGCGATGCCGTCAGCTCGAAGCGGTACTCGTCGCTCGGTGCGCCCTTGATGGGATCGGCGACGCGGGTGCATCCTGCGCACTGGAAGCCCAGCGAACGCACCAGCGCGATCGAGCGGTCGTTGCGCGTGTCGATCGAGGCGGCAACGCGCTCCACGCCGTACTCGACGAAGAGCAGCTCGAGCACGCGCCGCACGCCCTCCCGCGCGTAGCCCTTGCCCCACCGCCGCGGAAAGAGCAGATAGGCCACCAGTGCTGCCCCGCGCGTGGGAACCGTCGCTTGTAGCAATCCCACGGGCTCGCCGCCGTGGGCCAAGCGCACGACCCAGTTCAGCCAGCGCTCGCGCCCATCGGGCGACTGGCGCCGCTCCCAGATCACATAGCGCAACGCCAATGCCTCTACCGAGAGGGGCGGGTCGTCTGGCATGAACGCATAGATGCGAGGATCCCGGAGGTCCGCGAACAGCTCGCGCGCATGGCACACACGGAGTGGCTCGAGGATGAGCCGCCGCGTAACCAGCGTCTGCTCGGCATCTATCACTCCGCTAGTATAACAGAGGCATCTCCCCCAAGCAGCGTGGCGGCCGCCTTCAGCTCGCGCGCGAGACGGCGCAACGCCGCTCCGCGCTCGGCGGCGGCCGGCTCGCGCAACGCGCGCTCGAAGCGGCGGCGCAAGTCGGCGTCCAAGGCTTGTGCAAGACTCGACGCGGCCGCCGGCGCCTGTGCCTGCGGCGTCGCCAACGGCTGATGGTGCGCACCGTCGTACTTGATGACCAGCTCCGCAAGATCGCCGCGGCATGTCCCGCAACCCGTTCCGGCACGTGTCACGCGTCCGATCTCGGCCACGTCGCGCGCGCCGCCGCTGATGGCGCCGATCACCTCGCCGCGCGTCACCTCGTTGCACACACACAGGATCGCATCGAGGTTCTCCGCCGCCTCGGGAACGACCGCCGCGATCCGCGGCGCTGTCTGCGCCGGCACGCCGCAGACCAGCGCCGCGAGGCTCCCGGCCAGCGGAGCGTTGCGATCGAAGGCCTGGGAGAAGGACGCCGCGGCTTCGGGATCGCCCACGACCTGCGCGCCGGCCAGAACGCCGTCGCGCGCGATCGCGCGGCGATAGCTCCCGTCGGCGCCTATGGCGGCGATCACCTCGTCGCCGTTCTCGGGAAGCGTGCGTCCCAGCGAGACGACGTGCACGCCCGCGACTTTCAGTCGCGTGCCGATGCGCGATCCCGCATACGCCGCCGCCTCGCCGCAGAGGCGACGCGCCAGCACCCCGGCTTGCTCCCAGAGGGGCTCGACGATGCCGTAGGTGACGTTGCGGTGCTCCGCGCACTCGCCCAGTGCAAAGATGCGCTCGTCGCTCGTCCGCAGCGCGTCGTCAACCAACAGTCCGCGGCCAACCGCCAGGCCAGCCTCCGCCGCAAGACGAGTCTCGGGGACGATGCCGCAGCAGAGCATCACCACCTCCGCGCCGAGCGTCTCGCCGCCGGCCAGCGCCACGCCGCACGCACGTCCGTCCTGCACGACGATGCGCTCCGCGCGTGCGCCGCCGCGCACCTCGATACCGAGCGCCTCGATGCGCGCGCGCAACGCTTCGCCGCCCTCGCGGTCGAGCTGCTGCGGCATCAGCCACGGTCCAAGCTCGACCACCGTCACGCCCAGACCGAGCGCGCGCAACCCGGCCGCCGCCTCCAATCCCAAGAGCCCTCCGCCCAGCACGACGGCACGCTTACCGCCGCCGGCACTCTCGCGGACGTTGCGGCAATCCTCGAGCGTGCGGAACGCATGCACGCCGGCCGCATCTGTGCCTTCGATCGGCGGCACGAACGCCCGGCTGCCGGTTGCGATCACCAGCACGTCATACGGTTCCGCGTAGCCGTCGGCGCCGACCACCACGCGGCGCGCGCGGTCAATGCGCCGCGCGGCCCCGCGCAGCGCGATGCCGTGCTGCGCATACCACGACACGTCGTGGGTCACGATCTGATCGGGGCTGCGCTTGCCCCCCAAGACCCCGGAGAGCATGATGCGATTGTAGCTGCCGCCCGGTTCGTCGCCGAAGATCGTGACCGAGAAGCGCTCGCGGTCGCGCCCCAGAAGCTCCTCGACCAGGCGCACGCCGGCCATGCCGTTGCCGATGACCACCAGACGGCCGCCCGCTACCTCGGGACCCGAGCCGCTCACCGCCGCCTCCGCCGCGGCGAAGAACGGCTCCGTGCCGGTGCGTGCCACGGTCTGCGAGAAGCGCTCGCCCTCCTGGCACCGCGCCTCGTAGGTCCGCAGCAGCGCCTCGACCACGGGAATCACGCGTGCGCGCGGAATGCGCTTGGGCATCACCGTGCCCAAACGACGCTCGTGGGCGTTGCCGCCGAGGTTGAGCGCGAAGGCCTCCGTGCGCACGCCGTCGATCTCCATGCTGCCGCCGGCCAGGCCAATGTCGGCCACTTGATGCTTCGCACACGAGTGCGGGCAGCCCGAGACGTGGATGCGAAAGTCGCCGTAGCGCGGATCGAGGCGGCGCGCCTCCATGGCACGCGCAATCTCGTCACCCAGGGTCATCGATCCCGCGATGGCAAGCGCGCAGTACTCCAGGCCCACGCAGGAGACGACGTCGGCGATCCCACCGCGCCCGCGCGCGTGCAGGCCGATCGCCTCGACCGCCGCGACAACGCCTTCGAGGTCCACCGCGCGCACGTCGTGCAGCTCGGCGTTCTGATCGGGCGTGAGATGGACGATGCCGTCGCCGAAACGTTCCGCCGCGTCGGCCAAGGCGCGCGCGCCCCCAGCGCTCAGCTCACCCATGGGAATCAACGCGGGGACGGTGTAGCGGCCGCTCTCCTTTTGCTCCTGCGGTCCCCCTGCGCGCGGCGGCGGGGCCGGCCGCAACGCCGTCGCCTCCCCCATGGCGAGGACGACTGCCGGCAGTCCCCCTCGCCGCGCCTCCTCGAACTCTCCAAGGAAGACCTCACGAAAGCGATCCTCGCCCCAGCGCTCGACGAGCACCTTGATCTTTGCCTTGGCCCGATTGCCGCGATCACCGTGTTTCTTTCCGATCTCTACCAGCGCCGTGAATGCGGCCAGCACGTCCTCCTGCGATATGAATGAAAGCAGCGGAATGGCCAGGCGCGGCGCGGCCCCCAGACCACCGCCACCCCAGACGGCGAAGCCTGTGGCTTCGCCGTCTGGTGCAGGCGTCGCAACGAGACCGATATCACTCGTCGCAACGTGGTCGTCGCACGTCGGCGAACAGGCGACGGCCACATTCATCTTGCGCGAGATATTCGTCTGGTCGCTGATCGAGACGATATGCTCGTGCAGCAACTCGATGAACGGCGCGATGGAGAGCACCTCTCCGGCGTAGACGCCGGCGTGCGCGCATCCCACGACGTTGCGGATCGTATCGCCGCAGGTGCCCTTGGTCGTCAGGCCGACCGCCGCAAGCCCCTCCCATACCTTGGAGACGTCCTCGATCTTGACGTGATGGATCTCCAGGCCGCCGCGCGTCGTCACGTGTACGCTGCCGTGTCCGTAGCGCTCGGCCAGATCGGCCACACAGCGCAACTGCGCCGCGCCCGCCTTGCCGCCGGGCACACGAACGCGCATCATGAAGGCACCGAGTTGGCGCTGCGCGCAGATGCCCTGCGTCTTGAGTCGATAGCGATCGGCTTCGGAGATGGACTCGAAGCCCGAAGAGGCAAGAAGATCGATGTCGAGCTTCACGCCCTCACGCTTGACGTCCTCGATACGAACGGCCATCGCCACCTACTCCTCGGCGTAGGCGAACGCCGGCTGCGGCGTCGTGGACGGCGAGAGGGTCCGTCGGCGTGCAAAGTCCCCAGTAACCACGGGCAGCTAGCCTCCATACTGATCTGCGTTTTCGCCGACGCACTTCGAGTGTAGCCGTGGACTCCACGTCCGAATACCGCCCGTCTCTCAAGCGTGACGCCCTGGATTTATGCGTTTGTCGAAGCGCCCGACCGATTCCCAAAGAGCGCGCCCACACGTTATCCGTTTGTCGGAACGCGTTCCATGCGCACCGCGCATACCTTGAAAGCGGGCATGCGCGAGACCGGGTCGAGCGCGTCGCTCGTCAGCGTGTTGATCGCTTGCGCTCCGCCCCAATGAAACGGGACGAACAGCGTGTCGCGACGGATGCCTTCGTCCAGTTTCGCGCGCAAGACGACCGAGCCACGCGGTGAGACCAGGCGAACGGCCTCACCGTCACTCACGCCATGCGCCGCCGCCAAGAGCGGGTGCATCTCGACGAACGGCTCGGGCGCCGCGCGCCGTAAGGGGGCAACGCGGCGCGTCTGCGTGCCGGAGAGGTACTGCTCGCGTATGCGCCCCGTCGTGAGATACCAGGGGAACTCGCGATTGGGCGGCTCGACCAGCCGGCGATGCTCGACGACGGAGAAGCCTGCGCGCCCGTCGGGCGTCGCGAAGCGCTCCCGAAAGAGTACCGGCGTACCGGGGTGCGCGGGATCGGGACAAGGCCAACACAAACGCTCGCCGTCTCGCAAGCGCTGGTAGGTGATGCCGCCGTAATCGGCCAGCCCCCCCGCGCTCGCGCGGCGCAACTCTTCAAAGATCTCCTCCGGGTCGTCGCCGGCGAGCACGTCCGGCGCGCCCAGCCGCTGGCAGAGGCTGCGCAAGATCGCAAGATCGCTACGCGGCCCAGGCGGCGGCTCCACGCACCGCTCGCGCAGCAGCACGCGGCCTTCCAGATTGGTCATCGTTCCCGTCTCCTCGGCCCATTGCAGCGAAGGCAGCACGACCTGCGCCAGCTCCGCCGTCTCAGAGAGGAAGAAATCGCAGACGACCAAGTGCTCCACGCCCGCCAAGCGCCGGCGGATATCGCTGGCATGTGGAGCGGAGACCACGGGATTGGAAGCCATCACCACCAGCGCATGGATCTGCTCGCCAACGGCGGAGAGCAGCTCGTATGCGGTGAGGCCGCGCCCCGGTAGGCTCTCCGGCGCAACCCCCCAGACCTGCGCAACGTGCGCTCGGGCGGCGGCGTCGTCGATCTTGCGATAGCCGGGAAGCTGATCGGACTTCTGCCCGTGCTCGCGACCGCCTTGACCGTTACCCTGCCCCGTCAGCGTGCCGTATCCGCAGTGCTCTCGCCCCGGCAGACCCAGCGCCAGGGCGAGATTGATGTATGCACTCGCACCGTCGGTGCCGTTGGCGTGCTGCTCGGGGCCGCGCCCGGTCAGGATGATCGAGCTGGGGGCCTCCGCAAGCATGCGCGCGGCGCGGCGAATCTCCTCCGCGGGGACGCCGCTGCGCCGCTCGGCCCGTTCGGGATGCTCGCGCTCCACCGCGCGCTGCACGGCTTCAAAGCCTCTGGTGCGCTCGCCGATGTAGCGCCGGTCGATGCGCTCCTCCGCCACCAGCACGTGCAGTAACGCGTTTGCCACGGCCACGTCCGTCCCGGGCGCGGGCTGCAGGTGCACGTTCGCCGTGCGCGCCAGCTCCGTGCGGCGCGGATCGACGACGATGCGTCTCCCCTCCTGCGCTTGCGCGTCGAGGTACCGGCGCAGCGGCGGCATCGTCTCGAAGAGGTTATCGCCGACGACCAAGAGACAGGCCGTTCGCGCGATCCACTCCAAGGGAAACGGCAGGCCGCGGTCGAGGCCGAAGGCCCGCACCTGCGCCGCCGCCGCCGACGACATGCAGAAGCGTCCGTTATAATCGAAGTTTGGCGTGCCCACCGCCAGGCGCGCGAACTTTCCCAACGCGTAGGCCTTCTCGTTGGTGAGCGCCCCGCTGCCGAAGACGCCGACGGCGGCGGCACCGTAGCGCTCGCGCACGCGGCGCAGGCCCTCCGCCGCACGATCGAGCGCCTCGTTCCAGCTCGCCTCGCGCAGCCGGCCTCCCTCACGCACCAACGGACTGAGCAGACGTTGCGGATGGCGCAGGGTCTCCGCCGCCGTCCAACCCTTCACGCACAGCTCGCCCGCGTTCACGTCGAACGTCGCGTCGCCGGCGGCGCGGTAGGCGTCGCCATCTTCATCAAGGGTCATCGCACACTGGAGCGCGCAGTAGGGGCAGTGCGTTCGCATCTCCCCCACATCGGCACCGCCGCATGCGGTTCCCTTGGCCGAATGTCGAACCGGCTCGCCTTACAGAAACTCCAGGCCCCGGGCGCACGGCAGCACGTCGTTCTCCTGCAACCAAGTCTCGTTGAAGATGCGCGACTGGTAGCGTTGCCCGCCGTCGCAGAGAATCGTGACCACGCGCGAGCCCTCCGGCAACGTGCGCGCCAAACGCGCGGCACCGACGACGTTCAGGGCCGCCGAGCCACCCAGGAAGAGGCCTTCGCGACGCAGCAGCCAGTGCGCCATCTCGATGGCGTCGCGATCGACGACGCGCATCGCGTGGTCGATGGGCGCGCCCGCGAAGTTCTTCGTGATGCGCTTGATGCCGATGCCCTCGACGTTGGAGTCGCCTTCGACATCGAGCGAGCCGGTGGTGACGTGCGCGTAGAGCGCCGAGCCCATGGGATCGCAGAGCCCGACGATGATGCGCGGATCGCGTTTCTTCAGCGCCAGCGCCACACCGGCGATCGTCCCGCCGGTGCCCGCCGACGTGATGAAGGCATCCAGTCGCCCCTCACACTGCTCCCAGATCTCCGGTCCGGTCGTCTGCTCGTGTGCGCGCCGATTCGCGGGGTTCTCAAATTGATCGGCCCAGACGGCACCGGGCGTCTGCTCGGCGATACGCCGCGCGACGTGATAGTAGTTCTCGGGGTCGGTGAAGGCTACCGCCGGAACGACGCGCACATCGGCACCGATGGTACGCAGGAGTTCGATCTTCTCCATCGACTGGTCGTCGGGGATGACGATGGTACAGCGATAGCCCCGTTCGTTGGCTACCAGCGCCAAGGCGATGCCCGTGTTACCGGCCGTTCCCTCGACGATCGTCCCGCCGGAGCGCAACGCGCCGCGTTCCTCGGCATCGTCGATGATGGCCTTCGCCGCACGGTCCTTGACGGAGCCGCCGGGATTGAGGAACTCCGCTTTGCCCAGGATGGTTCGTCCGAGCTCGTGCGAGAGCCGGACCAACGGGATCAGCGGCGTGGAGCCGACGGTCCCGGAGAAGGTCCGCGAGATACTCATGGTATCATCTTACCAGGGGGATGATACCTCCGACGGGACTGGAGGATCGGGCGCCCGTCGTCACTTCATTTTCGGGTCGAGCGCGTCGCGCAGGCCGTCGCCGAAGAGGTTGAACGCCAGCACGACGATCGTGATCGCGACGCCGGGGAAGATCAACGCCCAGGGCGCATTGAGCCAGTAGTCGCGGGCGTTGTTGAGCATCGCGCCCCACTCGGGTGCCGGCGGGCGCGCCCCCAGACCGAGATAAGAGAGGCCGGCGGCCTCCAGCTCCGCCGTCGCGATGCCCAGCGTCGCCTGCACCAGCAGCGGCGCCATGATATTGGGGACGATGTGCCGCGCCAGCAGTCGCGGCCCTCGCGCCCCGATCGCGCGCGCCGCCTCGACAAACTCCATCTCCTTCACTTGCAGCACGCTGGAGCGCGCAAGCCGCGCGTACTGCGGGACGTAGACGATGCCGATGGCGATCATCAGGTTGGTGACGCTAGGCCCCAGCACGGTGGTGATGCCGATCGCCAAGATGATCGACGGGAAGGCGAGCATGACGTCCATCAGCGACATCAGCCCGCCGTCGATCGCGCCGCCGAAGAATCCGGCCAACGCACCGATGCAGGTGCCAACGGAGATGGCGATGCCTACCGCCACGAAACCGATGCGCATGGAGATGCGCGCACCGTAGACGATGCGCGCGAAGAGGTCGCGCCCCAGTTTATCGGTGCCCAGCCAATGCTGCGCCGAGGGCGGCGTGGCGCCGAGGGCAAGGTTCTGACCGAGGGGATCCTGGTGGGCGACCAACGGCGCCAGCAGCGCCAGCAGCAGCAACGCCGCGATGATGGCCGCCCCGGCGAGGGCCGCAGGGTTCTTGCGGAAACGGCGCCAGACCTCGCGTGCGAGCGCATCCGACACGGGGGCGTTAGACCTCCATCACCACCGGCACCACGACCGGGCGCCGCTTGGTTCGCTCGTAGACCAGACGCGAGATCGACTCGCGAATGCGCTCGCGCACCGTCTGCGGATCGGCCATGCCCTCGACGCTGCAATCCGCCAGCGCCTCGTCGGCGGCGGCACGCAGATCCTCCAGCAGCTCGTCGGCCTCGGGAACGTAGAAGACGCCCTTGGTCATGACGTCGGGGCCGGCTACCACGCGCGAGTCCTCGGCGTCGATGGAGACGACCACCATCACGATGCCGTCGCTGGAGAGCAGGCGCCGGTCGCGCAAGACTGCGGCGCCCACGTCGCCGACGCCGGAGCCATCGACCAGCACGTTGCCGCCATAGGTCTTGCCGACCTTCCCCGCATCGCTCCGCGTGAACTCGATCACGTCGCCGTTCTCTGCCACGAAGACGTTCTCGGGCGAGACGCCGGCGCGCTCGGCCAGCCGCGCATGGCTGACCAGCATGCGATACTCACCGTGCACGGGGATGAAGTACTTGGGCCGTACGAGGTTGAGCATCAGCAGCAGCTCCTCTTGCGAGCCGTGGCCGCTGACGTGGGCCCCCGCGCCGTGGAAGACGTGAGCCCCCAGGCGATAGAGGTTGTTGATCGTCTTGGAGACGCTCTTTTCGTTGCCGGGGATCGGCGTGGCCGAGACCACGACCGTGTCGCCGGGGACGATCTTCGCCTTGGGGTGCTCGCGCACGCTCATGCGCGAGAGCGCCGACATCGGCTCGCCCTGCGAGCCCGTGGTCATGATGACCACCTCTTCGGGCGGATAGGAGTCGACGTCCTCGATGCGAATCACGCGCTGCTGCGGGAGGCGCAGGTAGCCCAGCTCGCTGGCGAAGTGAACCACGTTCTGCAACGAGCGCCCCAGGAAGGCTATCCTGCGGTTGAAGCGCACCGCGTGGTCGATGACCTGCTGCACGCGTGGAACGTTGGAGGCGAACGAGGCGACGATGATGCGCCCGGCGGCGCGCGCGAAGATGTTGCTGAATGCCTCGCCGACGGTACGTTCGGAGGGCGTGTGGCCGGAGCGCTCCGCGTTGGTGGAGTCCGAGAGCAGGCAGAGCACGCCTTGCGAGCCGTAGCGCGCGATCGCCGCGTAGTCGGGCGGGCGCCCGTCGAGCGGAGTCTGGTCGAACTTGAAGTCGCCCGTGTGGAAGATCAGCCCCAGCGGCGTGCGGATGGCCAGCGAGCAGGCCCCGGCCAGGCTGTGCGTGATGTGCACGAACTCCGCCTCGATGCCGCCCAATCGAAGGCTCTCACCGGGCTGCACGGCTTGCAGATCGACGTCGCCCACCTTGTGCTCGCGGAATTTGGCCTTCACCAAAGCCAGCGAGAGCGGCGTGCCGATCACGGGCACCTGCGGGAACTCGCGCAGAAAGTATGGGATCCCGCCGATGTGGTCCTCGTGGCCGTGCGTAACGAGCAGCGCCCGCACCTTCTCCAGGCGATCGCGCAGGTAGGCGAAGTCGCTGATGACGATGTCGACGCCGAACATCTCTTCGTCCGGGAACATCAGGCCGCAGTCGACGATCACGATATCGTCGTTGGTCTCAACCAGGGTCATGTTGCGGCCGATTTCGGAGCAGCCGCCGAGCGGGACGATACGGACGTAGGGCTCCGCGGGGGGCTCGGGGACGACCCGCGCGTCGTGAACGGCGCCGTCGTTCTCGGGGAAGAGCGCTCCGTTGGTACTCAAAGTCTTGACGTTACTTTCCTGGGCGTGATGGACGATTGCCGGCGCCATGCCGATGCCGGCGAGGAGGAAGAAATCCGATGAGACCGGCCACGGGGCCTTTGCTGCTTGCGGCGCTCCTGATGCTATCCGCGGGGGCGGCCGCAGGCCAGATCACCGGCAAGCATACCACATCCGAGGCCGCTCGCCCCCCTTGCGTCCCCGCCGACGAGCGGCTCCTCTCACCGCGCGCCCGCCGGGCCGAGCTGCAACTGCTGCGGGCGCAGCTCATGCTGGTACACGAGCAGGAGCTGGCGCAGCTGCGGCGGCGGATCGAGGCTCAGCTGGAGGCACGCGAGCGCGAGCTAGGGGGCCGGCAGGGCGACCGGGCGCTAAATCTTCCCTGAAGGAACGCTGAAGCACGGGAACTTCGAAGCGTGAGGCGTGTAAGATAGAGCCATGACGCAATCACGCTTCTCTTCGGCAATCTTCGCCCTGGTCGGGGCGATCGTCGGGAGCCTGGCGATGCTCCTCTTCGCCAGCTCCCATATCGCGCAGATTCAGGCGGCCTCGGCCGGCGGCGTCGCGTCCGCCGCCCCGCTGCCCGACGGAGGCACCGACCAATCTCGTATCGTAGCCGCCGTCAAGCGCGCCGAGCCCTCCGTCGTCGCGCTGCAGGTGGTGATCAACGGCCAGGAGGTCAATCCGTTCAACGAGCTCTTCGGCATGGGGCCGCCGGTCCAAAACTACCGCGAGCTCGCGTCCGGCTCCGGCTTCGTCTACGACCAGGGCAAGGGGCTCATCCTCACCAACTCGCATGTGGTGCACGGGGCCTCGGCGATCACCGTCATCTTCGCCAACAACCGTCGCGAGAAGGCGACGATCTACTCGGATAATCCCACCGCCGACCTCGCTCTCGTGAAGGTTCAGAACGCCAAGGACCTTCCCTCGGCGCTGCCCTTCGGAGACAGCACGAAGCTCGACCGCGGCCAGTGGGCCATCGCCATCGGCGAGCCGCTGGCGCTCCAGCAGTCAGTGACGGTCGGCGTGGTCTCCGGCTTCAACCGTGACGAGACGGTCGCCCCCGAGCAACCCGGGGGGCAGCCCCGGACCTTCAAGGGGCTCTTGCAGACCTCGGCTCCGATCAACCCGGGTAACTCCGGGGGGCCGCTGCTCGACATGAACGGCCAGGTCATCGGCGTCAACCAGATCGTCGCCAGCCCACAGGCGGGGGCCCAGGGCATCGGCTTCGCCATTCCCGCCAACGTGGTCAAGAGCATCGCCGCTCAGATGGTAAAGAACCCCAAAGCCGTAAGCCAGATCGCCGGCGGCGCGGGCTTCATCGGGATCTACATGAGCGACCTCAACGATCAGGTCCGCTCGCAGCTCAACTACCACGGGCCCAACGGGGTGGTCGTGAACGCCGTGCTCAATGGCTCACCGGCCGACCAGGCGGGTTTGGAGCCGGGCGACGTGATCCAGGAGATCGACGGCAAGAAGGTCACCTCGAGCAAGCAGGTCTCGGACGCCGTCCATGCGACTGCGCCGGGCAAGAGCGTCTCGATGGTCCTGTGGCGCTACGGCAACAAAGTCTTGGCCAACGTCAAAGTTGGACAGGCCCCGGCCGGGGTGAATCCAAACCCGTAGAAACCGGGTACTTAACAACGAAGCCCGTCTCAAGACGAGGGCCGGCCCAGCCTGGGCCGGCCCTTCTAAGGGGCGGGATTGAGATTCAGATGTGTGGGGCCAGAGGGTCCGATAAGCCGCAAGGCTCCAGAGGCGCGCGACGCGCCCGGAGATGGTGCACGGATACGGCTCCGAGGGAGGTTCTTATATGGCTAAGGTGGTTGGTATCGACCTAGGTACCACCAATTCCGTTGTCGCCGTCATGGAAGGCCCGCAGCCGACGGTGATCACGAACAGCGAGGGCAGCCGGCTCACGCCGTCCGTCGTCGCATTCACGAAGACCGGCGAGCGCCTCGTGGGCCAGTTGGCGAAGCGCCAGGCGATCACCAATCCCGATCGGACGATCAGCTCGATCAAGCGCTTCATGGGCACCGATCACACGGTCAAGATCGACGGCAAGGACTACACGCCGCAAGAGATCTCGGCGATGATTCTCCAGAAGCTGGTCAACGATGCCTCGACGTATCTCGGCGAGCGGGTCACGCAGGCCGTGATCACGGTGCCTGCGTACTTCAACGACGCGCAGCGTCAAGCGACGAAGGACGCTGGCCGCATCGCCGGCGTGGAGGTGCTGCGCATCATCAACGAGCCGACGGCGGCGGCTCTGGCCTACGGCTTGGACAAGAAGACGAACGAGACGATCCTGGTGTGGGACCTCGGCGGCGGCACCTTCGATGTCTCCGTGCTGGAAGTGGGTGACGGCGTCTTCGAGGTGAAGTCGACCTCCGGCGACACGCACTTGGGCGGCGACGACTACGATCATCGCATCGTCGAGTTTCTGGTGGCGGAGTTCCGTAAGGAGCAGGGTCTCGACCTGAGCGGCGACCGTCAGGCGATGCAGCGTCTCACCGAAGCCGCCGAGAAGGCCAAGATCGAGCTCTCCTCGATGGTTACGACGAATATCAACCTGCCGTTCATCACTGCCGATCAGAACGGTCCGAAGCACCTCGACGTGACGCTCACGCGCGCCAAGTTCGAGGAGCTCACCAGCGACCTCACCGACCGCTGCGTCGGACCCTTCCGCCAGGCGTTGCAGGACGCGAAACTCGATGTCAGCCGAATCGACGAAGTGGTATTGGTCGGCGGCTCGACCCGCATGCCCGTCATCCAGGAGCTCGTGAAGAGGCTCACGGGGAAGGACCCCCATCAGGGCGTGAATCCCGACGAAGTGGTGGCCGTTGGCGCCGCGATTCAGGCCGGCGTGCTCGCCGGCGAAGTCCGCGATGTCGTGCTGCTGGACGTGACCCCGCTCTCGCTCGGGCTCGAGACGCTGGGCGGCGTGATGACCAAGCTGATCGAGCGCAACACCACGATTCCCACGCGCAAGACGCAGGTCTTCACCACGGCCGAAGACGGGCAGACGTCCGTCGATATCCACGTGCTGCAGGGCGAGCGCGACATGGCGGGCGACAACAAGACGCTCGGGCGCTTTCGCTTGGAGGGCATTCCGCCGGCTCCGCGCGGCGTGCCGCAGATCGAGGTAACCTTCGACATCGATGCCAACGGCATCGTGCACGTGGGCGCAAAGGACCTGGGCACGGGCAGGGAGCAGAAGATCCAGATCACCGCGTCGACCAACCTCTCGAAAGACGAGGTGGAGCGCATGGTCAAGGACTCGGAACGGTTTGCCGCCGAGGACCACAAGCGTCGCGAGGAGATCGAGACGCGCAATCAGGCCGACAGCCTCATCTACTCGACCGAGAAGTCGCTGAAGGAAGTCGGCGACAAGCTCCCGGCTGAGGACCGCAAGGCGACCGAGGACGCACTCGAAGAGCTCAAGCGCGTCGCCAAGAACGGCACCGCCGAAGAGGTCAAGCGTGCCGTCCAGGCGCTGCAAGAGGCCAGCTACAAGATGGCCCAGGTGCTCTACCAGCGCTCATCCGGCGCGGCCTCGAGCGACCAAGCCTCGGCGAACGGCGCGGCCTCCGAAGCGCAGAGCGCCGGCGCCGCGCAGAGCCAGGCCGACGACGTCATCGACGCCGAGTTCAAGGAAGCCAAGTAACGCCCGCGACGCGCCGAGTCGGCGGCGCCCCAACGCTCCGCCGCCTCGCGCGTCGCGCCCCTTTCGATGAGGCCTACCGCAATTACGATGTCTGAAATGAACGAGACCACCGTTCAGCCCGCCGTCGGCGCGTCGGCTGGCTCCGCGGCGCAAGAGGCGGGGTCGCTTGCCGGCGAGCTGGCTGCGGCCCAGGCGAAGGCGGAGGAGAACTACCAGAAGTATCTCTACGCCGTCGCCGATCTAGAGAACTACAAGAGACGCATCGAGCGCCAATTCACGGAGATCGCGCTCGCCGGGAAGAAGGCGTTTCTGGAGAAGCTGCTGCCCATCGTCGACAACCTCGAGCGCGCGCTCAAGGTCGCCGACAACGTCGAGGCACTGCATGCGGGCGTCACGCAGACGCTGCGCGGCTTCGAGACGGTCCTCGCACACGAAGGGGTCAAGGCCGTCGATCTGACGGGCAAGCCCTTCGATCCTCGCTACGCCGAGGCGGTCGGAACCGTCGAGACGTCGGACGTGGAGGAGAACACCGTCGTCGAAGTGGTCCAGAGAGCATACGTGATCGGCGACGACGTGCTGCGCGAGGCAAAGGTGCTCGTCGCCAAACCAGCGCACGGATGAACTATAAGGACTACTACAAGATCCTCGGCCTCTCGAAGGATGCCGCGGAGAAGGACATCAAATCGGCCTACCGGCGTCTGGCCCGCAAGTGGCACCCCGACGTCAATCCCAACGACAAAGCGCAGGCCGAGGAGAAGTTCAAAGAGATCCAAGAGGCCTATGAGGTGCTCGGCGATGCCGAGAAGCGCCGCAAGTATGACGCGCTCGGCAGCGATTGGCAGAAAGCC
>JAGWST010000050.1 GCA_028869325.1 bacterium
GCCCCCAGGTCGCCTCCGTGGGCCTGACGGAGGCGCAGGCGCGCGAGCGCGGTTACACCATACGGATCGCAGTCCTGCCCGTAGGCGAGGCCGTGCCGCGCGCCATCGTCAACGGCACCGCGGGTATCATCAAGCTCGTGGCCGACGCGCAAAGCGGCCGGCTCCTCGGCGTGCATGCCGTAGCCGATGCCGCTGGCGAGCTCATCGGGGCGGCGACGCTCGCGCTCAAGTTTCACCTGACCGTGACGAACCTGCTCGAGACGTTCTTCCCCTACCTGACGATGGTGGAAGGCATCAAGCTCGCCGCGCAAACCTTCGAGCGAGATGTCGCCGAGCTCTCGTGCTGCGCGAGCTGAGCGGTTGGTTCGCGGGACGATGGGGCCCCAGTGTCGCGGATGAGCGTTCTTACCGATGTGCGCACCTCAGTCGCCGCGCGCCGCCCGTACGTAGCGGACCGTCGTACCTGGATTGAGATCGAGCGCAGCGGCAAGTAGAGGGGACGGCACCTCGGAAGCGAGCTGCAGCGTTGCCGCCCTCGAAATATGCTGTAAGGTTCGCTAAGCACACTTAACGGCATCGGCGGACGATCTTGACCGATTGGGTCTAGGCGCTGCCCCAACGCAGCGCGGCGCGGCAACCCTAGCGCGCGTTATCCTTCGCTACCTGCGCAGCACCGTCGTGATTGCCGCCGTGATCTCGCGAGGCTGCAGCGCACCCAAATGCACGATGCGGACGACACCCCGCCGATCCAGGAAGGTCGACGTTGGGATATCGCTGATTCCCCAGATCGAGGTCGCCTGACCGTGATCCAAGACGACGGGAAACTGGATATTGTAGCGCTCGACAAAGGCATGAACGGGACCCGGAGACTCACTCATGTCGATGCCTATGACGCGCAAACCGGCGCGAGCATACAGGTGGCTCGCACGCACGATTCGTGGCATCTCTTCCTGGCAGGGATGGCACCACGACGCAAAGAGGTTGAGCCAGACGGCGTAGCCGCGGTAGGACGCCAACGTCAGCTCCTTGCCGCCCAGGGTTGGCGCCCGAAAGCCCGGCATCGGATGTCCCGGTGCGATGATCCCACGCTGAAAGGCAACGCTATGCGGTACGCCGGCGGCCGCTGCAGCGGCACGCGCCGATGCGACGAGAGCTGTTTGTGCGAGCAAGCCGCGGACGAAATGCGCGCGATTCACCAACCCCGACTGCGACCCGACCCCCGATCGATCCTTCGTGCTGATCTCCACACGATCTCCACACCGATGCCCTAGAGTGTTCGGGTCGAGCCGAGGCGCTCGTCTAGTTTCGAGTTGCCACTCGTATCCCGGGAAGGGGCGAGGACGGCGTGAGGAAGGGTATCTTGTCAAGGCCCGAAGGTCGAAATCGTCCAACTCCGATCGTGCTGGCGGCAGGGCTCGCCGTGATTGCCCTGCTGATCTGGGCATTCGTGGCGCAACGCGGCGCTTCTTCCCGCGCGGCAAGCGGTCTGGCGATCGGTGCTCCGGCGCCGCAGATCGCCTTGCCGGCCACCCGCGGCGGCACCTTCTCCTTGGCCGCATTCAAGGGCTCAAAGGTCGTCGTGTACTTCTACGAAGGCTCTGGGTGAGGGGCTTGCCAACAGCAGCTGGTTCAGCTGCAGCAAAGCCTCCCCCAGATTCAGACTCTCGGCGCCAAAGTGGTCGCGGCCAGTGTCGATCCCATAGCGATGTCCCGGTCGCTCGCGACGCAGATGCATCTGGGATTTCCGATTTTCGAAGATACCAACCACGAGCTTGGCTCTGCCTTCGGGATTTTTCGGCTCCCATCGGGGATGGACATGGGTCCGGTCGATAGCCACTCGATCTTCGTCCTGGGTGCTGATGGGCGCGTACGCTGGAAGGAGCTCGCTCCGACGACGATGCACGTTCCGGTGAGCGACGTGCTCGCCGCGCTGAAGAGCGCGTAGCTTTGCCGGATACGATGCATGTAACGCTGATAACGGCCGTGGATTGCCACCTGTGCGAGGAACTGAAGAACGCTCTCAAGCGCCTTGCCCGGGAACGCCCGATCGATGTCGAAGAGGTCGCGTGGAGCGATGACGCGGGCCGGCAACTGGTCAACCACGATGGCGTGCCGTTCCCGCCTGCCCTCTACGTCAACGGCGTGTTTCGTGGGTATGGGCGCTTCTCCGAGCGACGCCTGCGTCACGTGCTCTCTCAGCTATGAACGGCATGGCGGCGCTCGTCTATTCGAGCTCGCTCGCCGCGGCGTTTCTGGGCGGCGTGCTGGCGCTGTTTGCTCCCTGCTGCGTCGTCTCGCTGCTACCGACGTTCGCGGGCGCTGCGCTACGGGAGGGAAAATTACGTCTCCCCGTGACGACGGCGGTCTTCGCGGCGGGAGTCGCCGCCGTGCTGCTGCCCGTCGTGCTCGGAATCGGCGCGCTCGGCCAGCTGTTCGGAGCCTACCATCGTCTCGTGTATCTGATCGTCGGCGGTGTGCTCGCCGTCCTCGGCGTGGCGGCACTCTCGGGTCGTAGCATCAGCCTCCCCATGCCGTCGCTGCGAGTGCGAACGCAGCAAGGTGGGATCAGCGGCACCTTTCTGCTCGGGATGGTCTCAGGGATCGTCAGCGCGTGCTGCGCTCCGGTGTTGGCCGGCGTCGTGGCGATGTCGGCCCTCGGGGCCTCGACGGTAGGGGCCCTTGGTTTGGGCTTGACGTACGTCTTTGGGATGGTCTTTCCACTATTCTTGGCCGCGCTCTTCTGGGAGCGCCTGGGTTCGCGCTTTCAAAGGCCGTTCACCGCGCGCCGCATCAGGCTCGGAGGCAACCAGGTCCTCTGGACGGACTTCAGTGCGGGCGTGATCTTTCTCATCATGGCGGCCTTGGCGCTCTACATCGCCGCGACGGGTCAGAGCACGCTCACGCCGGATTTTCTGACCGCCTGGACGCGTTGGGCCACCGGCATCGCCGGCGGTGTGGCTGTTGCGCTGCAACGCGTGCCGACGGCGTGGCAGGCTCTCGCGCTGGTGACTCTGGCCTTTGCTATCGGTGCCCCGGTGTACGCCGCCTGGAAACGACATCCGACAGGTGAGCCGCAGGTTCCCAATGATGTGCCGATGGCTGACGTGACTTGTTGCACGGCAGGACCGCTTCGGTCCGGTACTTCAGCGCGTCAAGATGGCGAACACGAGGAATGCGGCGTTACGGAGACGGAAGGGTGACCTCGCGGGGTTTCGGTCCGGGCAGGGACGTTGACTCGGTGCTCACCACCAGCTAGCTTTCTGCCGGATGCGACCTGGTGGCGGCAGGCGGTATTTGCTGGCCTGTTGCTTGCCAATGCTCTTCTTCGGCCTAGCGGAGCTGACGCGCACGCCTTCGCCGTCGAGACCTATCCGCAGGCCGGGCAGCGGCTCACCGCTACCCCACATGTTCTCTGGCTGCAATTCTCCGAAGCCGTCGTGCCCGACGCAACGAGAGCCTGGATGACAGGTGCTGCTGGAGAAGCGGTCCACCTCGGGGACGCGACCTTCGGACGCCATGATACGCAACTGCGCGTCGGCCTGCCGCTCCTCGATGCCGGCGTCTATCACGTCGAGTGGCGGGCCGTCTCGGCTGACGACGGGCATGAATCCGCCGGTGTGTATGCATTTGCCGTCGGCCAAACCGGCACGCTCCCCGCTTACCCTCGTCAATCTCTCGCCGCGATCTCGTGGCCGGAAAGCCTGCTCTCCTGGCTCCTCTTCCTTTGTCTTGCACTATCTACCGGAGGGCTGGTGGCTGTGCGGCTGTTTGCGTCTTCGGCCGGGCGGAGCGCTGACGATCAGCAGCCTGCTCGCTGGACGTATGCGTTGCTCTTGGTGACGATCGGGACGCTGATCGGTCAGTTCGCGCTCTTCGCTCACTCCGTAGGGGGCGCCGTGCGGAGCCACGCATCGCTCGTGGGGTGGCTTGCGGCAGCCCGTGTGCCGGCAGGGATCCTCGAACTCGGTGCGATCCTACTGGTCGGCATTGCGATCCTGACGCCGGCCATCGTTCGTTTGCCGCTGCTGGCGCTCGGGACTTTGATGGTGGCGACCATCTTGCTCGCGTTGCGCACGCATCCGGCGGCGACGCCGTTTTGGTGGGGGAAGCCGGTCATCGCCATCCACGTCGTGGTGGCTTTACTATGGACCGGAGCCCTGTTGGCCCTTTTGCTGACCGCAGCGCGTCAGCGAGAGGCAGCCCTTGATCCCAGCTGGCTTCGCGGGGTTCGCCGCTACTCCCGGCTGGCACTGTGGAGCGCCCTGGCCGTCATCGTCAGCGGAGGGCTCGCCGCGGTTCTCGAGATTGCGCGGCCCGTTGAGCTCGTCAGCACCGAGTATGGTCGCATCCTTCTCTTAAAGCTGTCGCTCGTCGCGATTGCTCTCGTTGCCGCGACGCTTGGTCGCCGAGGCTTGGCCGGCATTGCGCCATTGACATCGTCGGAGCGTGGACGCCGCCTCAGCGTGCCGATGCGCACCGAGGCGGCCGCCCTCGTCCTTGTGCTCGGCGTGGCCGCCGTCCTGGCTGCCGCTCCTCCGCCGCCTCCCGCGGCACCCGGCGGATCAGCGGTCGAAGAAGCCGACCTCGAGGTTCAGCCACCACCGATTTCCGGATCAGCGCTGCATCTTGCCGGAAGGGCGGGCTGGTACGAAGTGTTCCTTACGGCGGGCGCCGATCGGCTGACCATTCAGGCTGATGGACCACGGACGGGCTCTCCGGAACGCGTGCATCTCATGCCGCTCCTCGCCGAGCACGACACGGTGTCCGTTTGGGTGCCGGGCGCGCAGGCGCGTCCGACCGCGCTGTCGATGCAGCCCTGCGGCACCGGATGCTTCAGTGCTCCTGTGCACTGGCCAAGAGGCACTACCCGTGTCGACGTTCGCATCACTGGAATGAAGTGGGCCGGCGGCGGGCTCGCCTTCGACGTGTTATGGCCTCCACCGCCGAACGACCCACGAACGCTTCGTGCCATGGTCGACGCAATGCGTCACCAGCGCCGGATCATCGTTGACGAGCGTGTCTCCAGTGGACCCGGAGCCAGCGCCGCGCACGTGTTCCGGCTCACCGGAGCCCAACTGATGGAGGACGAGCCGTACGGAGAGTACACGCCGAACGTGCGTGCCGTGTCCTCAGGCATCGAGGGCTCGCAGCTTCTCGTCTACTTGCCGGCTTCGCAGATTTGGGCCCACCTCTGGGTCGATAGGCGCCAGCGGCTCCTGCGTCAGGTGATCGTTACTCGAAGCAACGTCGTCACGGACATCATCGTGTATCCCGAATGAATACGCTATAAAACCACGGCCAACCGTGATCGACTGAGTTATACCTTGTAGCTGTGCAGGCCGCTGATCCAGATGTTCACGCCCAAGTAGCAGAATATCACGGCGGCGAAGCCGATCACGCTGATCCAGCTGGTGCGTACCCCCCGCCATTGGCTGCGCGTGTGCAGGTGCATGTACGTGAGATAGATGATCCAGACGAGCAGCGCAGATGTCTCCTTAGGATCCCACTGCCAGTAGGCGCCCCAGGCCTCCTTCGCCCACATCGCCCCCATGATGATGCCAAGCGAGATGAGCGGCAGCCCCACCGCAATGATGCGATAGGTGATGACGTCGAGCTTGGCCAGCGAAGGCATGCCCATCAGCCATTGCGCGATCCGATCGCCCTGCGCGGCTGCGAGCGCGAGGCCCGGCGTCTCATCCTGGACCGTGCTTCCGGTCCGTCCGGCGACTAGCGCCGCCATGGCCATCGTGGGGTTCGCGCCAGCGGCCGCCGGTTGGAGGCCCATGCTCGTCAGCGTGGTACCCGTGGTGTGGCTCCGCTCTAAGTGGTATTTGATGAGATAAAGGACGCTCGTGCAGAACGCGAGCAAGAACGCCGCGTACGAGGCGACGACAGTCGGCACGTGGATCGCCAGCCAGTACGATTGCAGCGCCGGCACTAGCGGACGATACCCCTCGTTCCACGTGCCGGCATAGCCGAGGAAGAAGTCGGCAACGAGCAGGACGAATCCACCGAGACCCGCTGGGCACTTGCAGCGCTGAGCGGCCTTCCGTCTCCGCGACGCTAGCCACGAGGTTCCCGCAGCGTCTTCAGCAGCCGTTCGGCCGTCTTCACCATTTGAGCATACGTGAGTTCACCGTCGTGGGCGGCGAAAACCGTGCCGTCGCGCTCCACAAAGACGCTCGTCGGCAGCCCGAACGCTTGGAACGCGGGACCATACTGCTGCTCGTTGTCGAGGAGGATCGGATAAGTGACACCGACTTTCTTGAGATACACGCTGACGACGCTCGCGCTCTCCCCTTGGTCGATGCCGACGACCACGAAGCCGCGCGATGCGTAGGTCTTGAAGAGTCGTTCGAGGGCCGGCATCTCATGGCGACACGGCGGACACCAGGTTGCCCACAGGTTGGCGAGTACGGCCTTTCCGCGGTAATCGGCAAGCGATCCCGTTCCCCCCTCGAGTCTCGGGACGACAAAATTTGGCACCGGGTTGCCGACGAGTCCCTTCGGCCCGTCCGCGGTGGACGTCGTTCCAGCCTTGCCACTACACGCGCCGAGCGAGAGCGATGCC
>JAGWST010000051.1 GCA_028869325.1 bacterium
GGGCACACTCCGCGGGTCGTCGGGCTCGCCGGGTTGGAGCGCGACGGCGAGGGCTGAGCGCGTCGCGGTTTTGCGGTTCCGGCGCTTGTCTTCGCCCGGGTGTGCGGCCATGTTGTCTTCGAGGATCCGCATGAGGAAGAGCGATGCCGAATGAACCTTTGATCGGCGGCACCGGCGCCGCCAGCCCCGTCAAGGACGTCACCACCGCGACGTTCATGACCGAGGTCGTCGACGGTTCCTTCGAGGCCCCGGTCATCGTCGATTTCTGGGCCCCTTGGTGCGGGCCGTGTAAGATGCTGGCACCGAACGTCGAGAAGGTGGCCGGGCACTACGCTGGGCGCGTCAAGATGGTCAAGCTGAATACGGATGAGAATCCCAGCATCGCGGGAGAGTACCAGGTCAGCGGTATCCCGTCGTTGATTCTCTATAAGAGCGGTCAGGTCGTCGATCGCATCGTGGGTTACGTTCCCGAGAGCGCGATCGCCTCGATGATCGAGAAGCATCTGAGCGTCGCGTAGCGCGGCGCGCGCACGTCATGTCGTCGACCATGCGCGGCCTGCCGGCCGTGCATCGCCTGCTTGCCGAGCCCGCCGTCGCTGCCTACGGAGCCCTCCTAGGCGGCGGCGCACTGACGCGTGCGGCGCGCGAGGTCTTGGACGGCGAGCGCGCGCGCATCCGCGACGAGGGCGGCGAGCCCTCTCCGTTCGCCGAGCTTATCGGCCGGCTGCTTACGCGCTTGGCCGAGGAGGAGAGCGCGGGGCTGGTCGCGGCCGTCAACGCCGCCGGGGTGCTGGTGCACACTAATCTCGGGCGCGCACCATTGGCGGACGAGGCCGTCGTGGAGATCTCGCGCATCGCGGCGGGATACTCGAACTTGGAGTTCGATCTGCGCGCGGGGGTGCGCGGCTCGCGCTACGAGCGGGTCAATGCGCTGCTGTGCGAGGTGAGCGGCGCGGAGGATGCGCTGGTGGTGAACAACAACGCCGCCGCCGTGCTGCTGGTCCTCGATACGTTCGCCAAGGGGCGCGAAGTCGTCGTCGCGCGATCGCAGCTCGTGGAGATCGGCGGCGGCTTCCGCATCCCCGACGTCCTGCGCAAGAGCGGCTGCACGCTGGTGGAGGTCGGTGCCACCAACAAGACCTACGTCGCGGACTATCAGCGCGCCCTGACCACGGAGAGCGCGCTGCTGCTGCGCTGCCATACCTCCAACTACCGCATCGACGGCTTTACGCACGAGGTTAGCGCGCGCGAGCTGGCCGAGCTGGGGCATCGCGCCGGCGTCCCCGTCGTCGAAGATCTGGGCAGCGGCACGCTGGTCGATCTGGCGCGCTACGGCCTGCAGGGGGAGCCGACCGTACAGGAGACGGTGGCGGCGGGCGTCGATCTGGTCACCTTCAGCGGCGACAAGCTGCTGGGGGGTCCGCAGGCCGGTGTGATCGTCGGCCGCAAGCCGCTGGTGGCGCGGCTGCGCGCGAATCCGTTGCTGCGCGCCCTGCGCGTCGACAAGCTCACGCTGGCGGCGCTGGCGGCCACGCTTCGCATCTACGTCCAGCCGGAGGCACTCGAGCGCATCCCCATCTACCGCATGCTCGCGCGCGGCGTGGAGGAGCTCGAGGCGATGCTGAACGGCATCCGCCTGCGGCTCGAAGGCCGCGTCGACGCCGAGCTGCGCATCGTCTCCACGAGTGCATACGTGGGCGGCGGGTCGCTGCCGACGGCAACGCTGCCGTCGCGCGCCTTGGCGGTGAGGCCCCGCCACGGCGATGCGGAGACGCTGGCGCGGCGCCTGCGCGAGCACCGGCCGGCCGTCGTGGGGCGCATCGAGGGCAGCGAGGTGCTGCTCGACGCCCGCGCGCTGCGCGACGAAGACCTCCAGACGCTGCACGATGCCTTGGCCTCCACCCTAGCCGGCGCATGACCGTGTACTAGCATGCACGTCATCGGCACCGCGGGCCACGTCGACCACGGAAAGTCGTCACTCGTCTTGGCCTTGACCGGCACCAACCCCGATCGCTGGATCGAGGAGCAAGTGCGCGGCATGACGTTGGACCTGGGCTTTGCGCACCTCGATCTCGGGGGCGGCGTCGAGGCGGGCATCGTCGACGTTCCCGGCCACGAGCGCTTCCTGCACAACATGCTGGCCGGCGCGGCGGGCATGGAGCTGCTGCTGCTGGTGGTTGCGGCCAACGAAGGGCCTAAGCCGCAGACGCGCGAGCATCTTGCGATCCTCGGCTACCTCAACGTGCGGCGCGCGCTCATCGTGCTCACCAAGGCCGACCTGGTCGGTGAAGAGGAGCTGGCGTTGACCGAGGAGCTGGTGCGCGAGGCCGCGCGCGGCACGGTGGCCGAGCACGCGAGGGCCGTGCGCACCTCCACCGTCACCGGCCGCGGTCTCGACGAGCTGCGCCAGGCGATCCGCCAGGAGCTGCTAGCGCTCCCGCCGCGCCCGGTAGATGCCCCGGCCTACCTCCCCATCGACCGCTCCTTCGCGCTGCAAGGCCACGGCACCATTGTCACCGGCACGCTGATGCAGGGACGGCTGCGCGTAGGAGAAGAGCTCCTGCTTCAGCCCGGCGCGCGTCGCGTGCGCGTGCGCAGCCTGCACGTCTTCGGCCGCGCGCGCGATGAGGTGGCGGCGGGATCGCGCGTGGCGGCGAACATTCCCAGCGTCGACCATCGCGAGGTACACCGCGGTCAGACGCTGGTGGGCGCCGAGCTTGAGCCGCGCCAGGCGCTGACCGTGCGCTTTCGCCCGCTCGAGCACGCGCTTGCGATCCTGCGCCGGCGCACGAGGGTGCGCGCGCACTTGGGCTCCGCGGAGATCATGGGCACGCTGGTCTTCGAGCGCTTGCCCAGCACAACGGAGGAGTCGACGGCGACGCTGCACCTGCGTGAGCCCGCAGTGGCCTTCCCCGGCTCCACGTTCGTGGTGCGGCGCATGTCGCCGAAGGATCTCTTGGGCGGCGGCACCGTCTCCGGAGTCACCGCAGATGGCGCGGCGAGCGAGCTGGAGGAGGCCGAGGAGAGCCCCGAAGCCGCGGCGCTGGCTGCGGCCCTTGCCGGCGCGCACGGTGCGGCGCTGACGCTCCAAGAGCTCGCCGCGCACGCGAACCTGCGCGTGGAGCGCGCCGCGCAGACGCTGCCCGCGCTGCTGGAAGACGGCCGCGCGCTGGAGCTCGCCAAACCCGCGGCCTACCTGGAGGGCGCCGCGGGAGAACGCCTCTTGAGCGCGGCGACGCAGGCGTTGACGGCACGCCACGAGCAGGCGCCGTGGGCGCTTGGCCTGCAGACGCCGGCGCTGGCGCGGGCGATGGCCGTCGACGAGCAGCTGGCCGTGCGGCTGCTGCCGGCGTTTGCGCAGGCGGGACGCCTCGCGCAACGCGGCAACTGGTGGTTGCTGCCCACGTTCACACCGCAGCTGAGCAAGGAGCACCAGGCGTTCTTCGGCCGCGTGTTGCGTATCGACACGCAGCGGCCGTTCGTGCCGGTCGCGCTGGCGACCGTGTTGGAGCAGGTCAAGGCGGCCAAGATCGCGGGCCTCTCCGAGGCGCTGGAGACACTCTTCGCCGGCGGTGCGCTGGTGAAGATCAAC
>JAGWST010000052.1 GCA_028869325.1 bacterium
CGCTGGCCGAGGCCGGCATCGTGCGCGTCGTCTACGGCACGCGCGATCCCAACGCAAAGGCGGCCGGCGGCGATGCGGCGCTGCGCGCGCGCGGCATCCAGGCCGTCGATGGCGATCTGCCTGAGGCGCGTCGCGCCATCGAGGCTTTCGCGACGGCGGTCGCGCTCGATCGACCCTACCTGGCCCTGAAGATGGCCGCCGCCCTCAACGGGACGATTGGTGCCCGCGGCGGAGAGAAGCGTTGGCTGAGCGGTGACGAGGCGCGTGCCCTGGTTCGCGATCTGCGCATCGAGCACGATGCGGTGATGGTGGGAGCGGGAACCGTGCGCACCGACGATCCGCAGTTGAGCGTGCGGCCGCCGCACCGGCGCCGGGTGCCATATCGCCGCGTGGTCGTCTGCGAGGAGGCGCCCATCCCGACGGATCGTCGCGTTCTTGCGCGCGAGCCGGGGGCGGAGACCGTGATCTTGGCGCCGTGCTCCGGCGCGGCCGCCTTCCGTGACCTCGAATCGTTGGCCACCGTCGTCCATGCGCCGGACCACGACGGCCGCCTCGATCTGCACGCGGCATTGCGCGAGCTCAAGACGATGGGGATTCACAGCGTGCTCTGCGAAGGAGGCCCGACCTTGGCCGCGGGCTTGCTGGCACGCGGGCTCGTCGACCGCCTGCACTGGCTGATCGTGCCGGCGCTGATCGCGGGTCCGCAGGCGCCGCCGTCGATCGCCGGAACCCAGACCTTCGAACGGGCCGGGTGGCGCTTCGACGAGGTGCGCCGCGTCGGCGAGGACGTCTATCTCTCGGGAAGGATTGCGTGAGTGGGGTATCCAGCGTGTTCACGGGCTTGATCAGCCACCAGGGCCGCGTTCGCGCCGTGCGCGGCGGGCCGGAGAGCATGCGCTTGGAGATCGCCAGCGCCGGCTTGTGCGCGGATGGCATCGAGCCGAAAGACTCCATCGCCGTCAACGGGGTCTGTCTGACGGTGGCGAGCGTCGAGGGCGATGGCTTCGCAGCCGATGTGGTGCCGGAGACGCTCGCACGCTCCAATCTCGGCATCCTGCAGCCGGGAGACGCCGTCAACCTCGAGGCCTCGATGCGCCTGGGCGATCGCGTCGGCGGCCATTTCGTCTACGGGCATGTGGATGCGCGCACCGAGATCGTGGCCAAGTCGCCCGAGGGTCAAGGCTGGCGCGTCCGTGTGGCACGTCCCGCGCATCTGGCCTCGATGCTGGTGGAGAAGGCGTTCGTCGCGCTCGACGGCGTGAGCCTGACGATCGCCGCCGCCGGCGAGGATTGGCTGGAGATCGCGCTGATCCCCGAGACTGCGCGGCGGACCACCTTCGGCGCGAAGGGCGTCGGCGCGGCGGTGAACCTCGAGGTCGACCCTTTCGCGCGTTATGCCGCGGCCGCCGTCGCCGCTCAGCGCAGCCGATGAGTCACTTCGCATGGGCGGTTCGCATCGTCGTGCTCGTCTTCGGGGCCGTGGGCTGCGTGACGGCGCTGTTCTTCTATCAACGGCTGCGTGAGTACAATCCGCGCGTCGTTCCGCAGCCGCAGCTGGTCATGCTCTTCGTGGGCGTGATGTGCTACGCCGGCTCGGCCTTCTTGCCGGTGCCGTGGTCGCTGCTGGGCGAGCTGGTTGGCCTAGCGCTGCTGCTGCCTTGGGTCATCGCCACCATGAGGAGCCGGGTGTGAGCGTGAGGCCGTTCGTGGTCTCCGATCGCGTTCGCTGGAGCGAGGTCGACGGCGCCGGAATCATCTACTTCGGTGCCTACGTGCGCTTCATCGAGCTCGCCGAGACGGAGATGCTGCGCGCGGTGGGGCTGCCGTACAGCGAGGTCTTCCAGCGTTTTGACATCTGGCTCCCGCGCGTGCACTTGGAGTTCGACTTCTTCTCGCCGGCGCGTCTGGATCAGTTGCTGGAGGTGCGCTCGACAATCGAGCGCATCGGCACGTCGAGTATCACTACGCAAATGGAGATCTGGGATACGAGCGCAGGCGTTCAGTGCGCGAGCGCGCGGATGATCGTGGCCTGCGTCGACCGCGCGACGCTGGCGACGCGCCCGCTCCCCGAGCCCATCGTGGCCGCGCTCGCCCCCTATCGGCTTCCCGAAGAGAGGCGCTCGCGATAGGCGTCGCGCTCCTCGCCCGCGCGGCTGGCCAGAAGCGCAC
>JAGWST010000053.1 GCA_028869325.1 bacterium
GCCATCGATCCGCCCTCCGCGGCCCCGCGGCGACGGCACATCCCCCGGCACGGCGCAGGCTCGCGGGGCCGAGTGCCCCACCGGCGCGAGCTTTAGACCCGCTGCCGGTGAATCGACGCCTCAGCTTGCGAGGGCGGCCTCGTCGCCGGGATGGTCCAGCTCGTCGAGGCGCAGGAAGCGTAGGCCTGGATTGCGCTCGCGGGCGATCTCGATCGCCCACGCCGCGCTGAAGAGCGCCAAGGGACGCCCAAGGCGATCCTCCACCAGCCGCGCCCCGGTCGGCAGCCGCAGCTCGGCGATTGCCTCCGGCGCACCCTGGATCCAGCGCCCCTCTTCGTACGGCAGCGTCTCCAGGATCGTCTGGGTGTTGTACTCACTCTCCAGCCGGAAGCGCACGACGTCGAACTGCAGGCGGCCCACCGCCGCAAGAATCGGCTCGCTGCGCACGCCCCCGCGCGGCCACATCAATTGGATCGCGCCCTCGTCGGCGAGTTGGGCGATGCCCTTCTGAAAACGCTTATAAGCCGAGGTGTCCGTTACCCGCAGCCCCGCAAAGCATTCGGGCTGGAACGAGGGGATGGGATCGAAGATCACCGTCGCCCCGTCGCAGAGCGTGTCGCCGATCGCGAAGTCGTTGTTGGCGATGCCCACCACGTCGCCGGCGTAGGCGGCGTCGAGCGTCTGGCGCTCGTTGCCGAAGAGCTTCATCGCGCGCGTCAGCTTGGTCGTCTTCCCAGTGCGCGAGTCGCGCACCACCAGATCGCGATCCAACGCCCCCGAGCAGACGCGCACGAAGGCCACGCTATCGTGGTGGCGCGGGTCCATGTTCGCCTGGATCTTGAAGACGAAGGCGCTGAAGTGCTCGGCGCCGGGATCCACGTAACGATCGCCCGCCTTCCGAGCGGACGGCGGCGGCGCCATCGAGACGAAGCGATCCAGAAAGAGCTGCACGCCGAAGTTCGTCACCGCGGAGCCGAAGAAGACCGGTGAGACCCTGCCGGCCAGCACGTCGTCCATCGAGAAATCCGCGCCCGCGCCGTCCAGCAGATCCAGTTGAGCCAGAAACTCGCCGTAGCTCTCCGCATCCAGCAAGGCGCGCACGCGATCGTCGCGCGGGTCCGCCACTTGCACGGGCGCCATCGTCGCGCCGTGCACCGTGCGCTCGAAAAGGTGCACCGCGCGCTCTTGCCGGTCGTAGATGCCGCGGAATGAAGGCCCATTCCCCAGCGGCCAGTTCATCGGATAGGCGCCGATGCCCAGCACCGACTCCAGCTCGTCCAGCAGCTCCAGCGGATCGCGGCTGGGGCGATCCAGCTTGTTCATGAACGTGAAGATCGGGATGCCGCGCTCGCGGCAGATCGCGAAGAGTTTCTTGGTCTGCGGCTCCACGCCCTTACCGGCGTCGATCAACATCACGGCGGCGTCGGCGGCGATCAGCGTGCGATAGGTATCCTCGCCGAAATCCTGGTGACCGGGCGTATCCAGCAGATTGACGATGAAGCCGCGGTACGGAAACTGCAGCACCGTCGAGGTGATCGAGATGCCGCGCTGCTTCTCCAGCTCCATCCAATCGGAGGTCGCCTGGCGCTGCCGCTTGCGCGCGGCGACGCTGCCGGCAACGTGGATCGCGCCGCCGTAGAGGAGCAACTTCTCCGTGAGGGTGGTCTTACCGGCGTCCGGGTGGGAGATGATGGCGAAGGTCCGGCGCGCGGCGACCGCGTCTTTCAGGATCACAACTCTCCCACTTTACGGGAGGTCCGGGCCGGCGTCAAGAAGGGCGTCGTCGATGGATGCAAGCGAGCGCCACTGGCGCATCACGGAGTCCGAGCTGGTCATCAACACCCCGTGGCTTCGTCTGCGCCGGGACCGAGTGGATCTCCCCAGCGGGCGGACGATCGAGGAGTACTATGTGCGGGAGAGCCGCGGGTTCGCCGTGGTCTTCGCCCTCACGCCCGATGGCGAGGTGCCCCTGGTGCGCCAGTACAAGCACGGCGTGGGCGCAATTGTGCTGGAGCTGCCGGCGGGGATGATCGACCCCGGCGAGACGCCGCTTGCGGCCGCGGAGCGCGAGCTGCTGGAGGAGACCGGCTACCAGGCCGCCGCCATGGAGCACGTGGCGACATTTCTGACCGATCCGACGCACAGCGACTCGCGGATGTTCCTCTTTTTTGCGCGCGACGCCCGGCTCACCGCTATGCAGGCGCTCGATCCGACCGAAGATATCGATGTAGAGACCGTGCCGGTGGATGGCCTGGAGGCCCTCATCGAGCGCGGCGAAATCAGCGTCAGCCACCATGTCGCGGCCATCTATACCGTCTTACACGCGATGCGCGCCGGTTACCCGCACTGACCGCCGCCGCACCTCACGACGAAAGGCACATCGATGGGTTGGATGTACCTCTTCTTTCCGCTGCTCGCGCTCGTCGCAACGGCGATCCATCTGGGGATCGAGCGGCGCTCGCGCAACGGAGCCGGCCTCATCGAGGCGCTGCTGCTCTACTCCTTGGTCTTCATCGCGGGGCTCCAGGGACTCTGGACAGCCGGCGGCCACGTCTTCATCGCGAACCAGGTCGCTGCGATGATCGGCTGGCCTGCTGGGAGCCCGTTCCAGTTCGAGGTCGGCATCGCCAACCTCGCGATCGGGGTACTGGGCGTTCTCTGCATCTGGATGCGCGGTAACTTCTGGGCCGCGACCGTCATCGCCGCGAGCGTCTGGCTGTGGGGCGACGCCGTGGGCCACGTGCGTGAGATCGCTCTTAGCCACAACTTCGCGCTGGGGAGCGCCGGGCCCGCGCTCTTCGCCGGCATCCTGACTCCCGCCGTGCTGATCGCGCTGCTGATCGCCCACGTGAGTGAGAGCCGGCGAGCGATGCCCTACGTCCGCTCCTATCGCTGACGCAGCAGGCCGCGCAGAGGCGCCAATGCCGCAAAGGGCAAGAGCCGCTCGCCGCTGACGGCCGCCACGTGTAACGATCCGGGTTGCGGCAGCCACGCGCGCAGGGCGCGCAGGCACTCCTCGCTCAGAACCGAGAGACCGGGAGAGTACGGGGTGAGCGCGGGCAGCACCACCAACTGCTCGTTATAAAGGAACACGGGCGCGCTGCGCAGGCCCCCCAGGCGCAGGCTGGGGTGCAGATGCCCAATGATCGCTCGCCCCTGGCGCGCCAGCGGGCGGTCACCGTGGAGCAGGTGCCAGCCGTCGCGAAACGCGCCGTCAACCGTCTGGCCCAAGACCTCAACGCCGCGCGTGCGGCCCTCGTGATTGCCGGCCACGGCGATCAGCGCGCAACCCGTGTGCTCGATGGCGGCCAGACCCTCTTTGATCCGCCGGCGCGCAGCGCCGCTCATGCGCGCGCCGTGCAGGATATCGCCCAAGAGAATCAGCTCGCGCGCCCGATGCTCGCGAACTAGTGCCGCCAGCGCATCGAGTTGCTCCTGTGTGCTCCACAGCGGCAAGGCGCCGCCGACGACCTCCTCGTAGCCCAGATGGAGATCGGCGGCCACCAGCGATCCGGTATGCTCCAAGAACAGCACGCCGGGCGGCAGCGCCGTCACGCCCTCTTGCACGCGCAATCCGGCGGTCTTCACGAAGCCGGCTCCTCCATCAAGGCGAGCACGCGCTCGTGGAGCGCCTCCACCAGCGTCGCGCGATCGTCCATGACCACCGTGTCGGAGAACGACGAGGTGATGATGCCGAAGGCAAACGGCGAGGCGGCCGGTGGATGCACGACGCGCAGCTCCTGCGGCAGCGCGGTGACGAAGCGCAGAGCCGCGGGATAGTCGAGCAGATCGTAGAGCACGTGGCGGATCGTCTCGCGCACTAGCGGAAAGCTCCGGTCCGCGCGCCAAAGACGCTCGAAGATCCGCTCGGCCTGCCATGATTGGCGCGTCACGCGCATCCCGCCCGTGCGGCGCAGCATCAGCAGCCCGGTATTGGCGATGTGGCGGAACTGCCCGCGCAGCAGGTACGAGCTGAGCAGGCCCTCCATCACGTCCGCCTCCAGGTGCTCGGCGTGCAACAGCCGCCCCCACTGCGCGTCCATCAGACGCTTGCGCGCCGGAAGGTTGATGATGAAGCCGTTGTCGTCGCTGGCGATTCCGCAGTTGGCCCCGGCGGCCACGTGGACGCGCGCGGCGACGGCGC
>JAGWST010000054.1 GCA_028869325.1 bacterium
GTGGGGGCCCCATTGCTTTGAAGATTCCGGGGCACTCGCCCCGGGTTGCGTCCCGGCGTAGGTGGTCATCGTTGCTCCTCGTGGCGTTGCGTCTGCCGGGAGGCCGCCATGATCGCCTCGGGCGACACGATCTCGGTGGAGACGGCCTCCGAGCCGGACGCGGCTTCCACGGCGCCCGGGCGCGTCGGCGTGCCAAGCGGGTTGCGTTGCCCCAGCGGCACGTCGTCGTCGGCCGCGAAAGGATGGGCGGCACTGCGGCGCCCGGGGCGGATGTTGCAAGTGAAGGCCTTGCCTTCGTGGATCGAGACGTTGGGATCGGCCACCATGGGCGGCAGGTCGTTCGGCGTATCACCCGTGACCACGCCTTGCGTCCCCCAGTGCCACGGCAGCCCGATTTGATGCACAAAGCGCCCTTTGCCCAGGCGGATCGGCTGTATGCGCCCGGTGACCAAGACCTTCGCCTCGACCTCCGCGCGCGCCGTCTCGATCGTCACCCACTCCCCGTTGCGGATGCCGCGCTCCACGGCGAGCTCTGGCGATATCTCACAGAAAAGCTCCGGCTGCAGCTCGGCCAGCCACGGCAGCCAGCGCGACATCGCGCCGCTCAAGTGGTGCTCGGTGAGGCGGTAGGTGGTGATGACGTACGGATAGCGCGGATCACCAATATCGTGGTAAGGGTTGTCGCGACGGAGCCACTGCTTGAGCACGGGGTTGTACTGCGCGTGAGGATAGAGTGCGTTGCCGACGGGGGACTCTTTGGGTTCGTAGTGCGTCGGCATCGGAGCGTCGAGCGTCCCCGTGGGGGCGAAGAGCTGCACGACGCCGTCGGGGTTCATGATGAAGGGCGATGCTCCGTCGTGCGCGTCGATGCCGCTGCCATCGGCCTTCGCCGGTGTGCCCGGTGCCTTCCCGATGGGGAAGTCGGGCACGTCGTAGCCCACCCACTTACTCTGTGCCTCGTCCCACCAAACGTACTTCTTGCGCTCGCTCCACGGCTTGCCCTCGGGGTCGGCTGAGGCGCGGTTGTAGATCTGGCGGCGGTTGGAAGGCCACGACCAGGCCCACTCCAGCGAGACCCACTGATCGCCCTTGCGGCGGCGCGTCAAGTTCTCCTCAGGCGCGGGGTACATGCCGGAGTAGATCCAGCAGCCGCACGCCGTCGTGCCGTCGTCCTTGCACTCCGCGAAGCCTTTGAGCTGCTCGCCAGTGTCGACGCGGTAGCCGTTCATCTCGCGCATCACGGCCTCGACGTTGGGGTCGCCCAGCGCACGCTCGTGCGGATCGTGATGCTCGTACTCCCAGGTCATGTCGAGGATCGGGCGATCGCGCCGCAGCGTCGAGGAGGCATACATTTCCTTCAGGCGCTTACCGAGCTGATAGACGAAGCCGAGATCGCTGCGGCAGTCGCCGGGCGGGTCGACGGCCTTCTCGTGAAACTGCACCAAGCGCATCGTGTTGGTCAGCGTCCCCGCCTTCTCGGCGATGCAGGCGCTGGGCATGAAGAAGACCTCCGTGGGGATCTGCTTGGGGTCCACGCCCTCGCGCTTCCAGAACGCGGCCGACTCCGTCTCGAAGATGTCGCGTACCACAAGCCAATCGAGCTTGGCCATTGCGTTGCGCTGGAACTCCGCATTCTGCCCGCCGACGGCGGGGTTCTGGCCGAAGAGGAAGAGGCCGCGCAGCGTGCCGTCCTTCATGCCGACGAACATCGGCATGTGCGAGTGGTCGCCCGTGTTCTTCGGCAGATAATCGTAGGCCCAGTCGTTCTCCGCGGTGGCCGCGTCGCCGTACCACGCCTTCATGAACGAGACGGCGTACTTGGGGAAGTTGTTCCACCAACCCGTGCGCGGCGTCTGGTTCTTACACCACGTGGCGAAGTCGGCCTCGCCTTTCTCGAGCGTCGGTGCCTTCAAGTAGCCCGGCAGCAGATCGTAGAGCGTGGCGTTGTCCGTTGAGCCTTGGATCGACGCGTGGCCGCGCAGCGCCATGACGCCGCCGCCCGGGCGTCCCATATTGCCCAGCAGCGACTGCAGGATGCCGCCGGCGCGGATGTTCTGCACGCCCACGCTGTGCTGCGTCCAGCCCATGGCGTAGCAGAAGACGGCCGTGCGCTCGCGCCCGCTGTTCGCGCAGAGCAGCTCGGCAAGCTCCAGGAACTTCTCTTGGGGTGAGCCGCAGATGCGCTCCACCATCTCCGTCGTGTAGCGCGCATAGTGGCGGCGCAGGATGTTGAGCACGCAGCGGGGGTGCTGGAGGGTGGGGTCGCGCTTGGGACGCGGTGCCTCGTTCTCCGCGCCGGGCTCCAGCTCGTAGCGCCACGTCGCAAGGTCGTACGTGCCGCGCTCCGTATCTAGGCCGCTGAAGACGCCTTCGAGATCCTCGCTGTCGCGGTAGTCCTCGCCGA
>JAGWST010000055.1 GCA_028869325.1 bacterium
CGACGGCTTCCTCGCCCCAGCGCAGCGTTGTCGTGTCCGCCATTCGCGTTGCGGACGCGGTGAGCGAGACGGTGTGCTGCAGAGCGGGGCGTCTGAGGTCCGAGCGGAGGCAGGATGCCGAGAGCGAGGACGAAGCGAGTAGGAGCCGCACACGGAGGTGCGGCGAGGCGCGTCCCCGCGAGCAGCACACCTCCCGCTCGCCGCCATGCGACACGGCACGGCAACGCGGCGCGACTACTCGATGCGCAGGATGCCGATGGCGAAGGCGTAGCGAGTGAGGGCGACGACGGTGTCGGCATCCTCGATGCCGCCTTCGAGGGCTTGATCGAGCGCCTGATCGAGCGGCATGCGCACCACCTCGATAGCCTCGGCGTGGTCGGGCTCGACGTCGATCTCCTTGAGCCCGGTAGCGGCGTAGAGCGTCGCGCGTTCGTTGGTGATGCTCGGCAGCGCCACGCGTTCGCCAAGCGGCAGGAGGCGTTTGGCATCGATACCCGCCTCTTCGCGCAGCTCGCGGCGCGCGGCCGCATCGGGAGCCTCGCCGTCGTGGCGGCCGCCCTTGACGATCTCCAGGACCTCGCGCCCGATGCCGTAACGCGGCTGGCGCACCAGCAGCACGTCGCGGCCGTCGACCGCCAAGACGCCGACGGCCGGCGGCAGATCGACGAAGAGATGCTCGCCGGTCGAGCCGTCCGGGCGAATCACCGCGTGACGCTCGAGCGCTCCCCAGGGATTGCGATAGAGACGCTCCCGCTCAACCGTCGTCCACGGGCCGCGGCGCCGCCCCTCGTCGCCCACTTAGCGTACCGCCTCCGACACCTAGTGATCGAGCCCTTGCGCCCCGGCCTCCACCATACCCGGCACGGCGAAGTCGAGACGATAGTGCTGCGAGTCGAACGAGACGCGAGCGCCGAGCTCTCGCTCCACGAAGCTGACCGGAATCATCATCCGCCCCTGCTCGATAAACGGCGCATGCGTCAAGCCGACACGTTTGCCGTCGATCTTCGCGATCGGCAGCCCGGCGCGAAAGATCACGGTGTCGTTGCGCGTCACCGCGACCAAGCGCTGCCGGCGCGCATCGTACGACGAGCGCGCGCCGAGCTCGTTGAAGAGCGCGCGCGCGGGAACGAAGGTTTCGTGCCAGGCGGTCACCGGGGGAACGTCGAGCGGCACGACCTTGCCATCGACGGTCATCTCCACGGGGCGGCCTAGTGCCAGCACGGTCGAGAGCGCCAGGCTGAGCAGCAGCGTGACCCAGACGTACCGGCGCGGTGGCAGGCGCAGTTCC
>JAGWST010000056.1 GCA_028869325.1 bacterium
CACGGTCGCGCCCTCTTCGACGATGGCCGCCAGCGCGGCGGCGCGCGCTCTGGCCGAGAAGGGCGTCTCGGTGGTAAATCTCACCGCCGGCGAGCCCGACTTCGCCACTCCCGAGCCGATCCGCCAGGCGGCGCACGATGCCATCGAGGCGGGCTACACCAAGTACCCGCCGCTGACCGGCTACGCCGATCTGCGTCAGGCCGTCGCCAACTACGAGGCCTCGCGCGGCATCACGGTCCACCCCGACGGCGTGGTCGTCTCGTGCGGCGCCAAGCAGGCGATCACCAATGCCCTGCTCTCGCTCGTGGACGACGGCGACGAGGTGATCGTTCCCTCGCCTTACTGGGTCAGCTACGTCGACCAGGTACGCCTGGTCGGCGGAACCCCCGTCGTCGTGCAGACGCGCCCGCAGGACGGCTTCGCCCTCGATCCGGAGCGGCTGGCCGCCGCCCTCACGCCGCGGACGGTCGCGCTCTTCCTCAACTCCCCGTGCAACCCGACGGGTGCCGTCTACTCGCGCGCAGCGCTCGAGCGGGTCGGCGAATTGGCGCTGCGGCATGGGTTCTGGGTGCTCTCCGACGAGATCTACTCCGCCCTCAGCTATGACGGCGTGGCCCCCTCCTTCGCCGGCCTCTCGCCGGAGGTCGCGGCCCGCACCGTTCTCATCGACGGCGTGAGCAAGACCTTCGCCATGACCGGCTGGCGCATCGGCTGGACCGCCTGCGATACCGCGCTCGCCAAGTCGTTCGCCGTCATGCAAGGCCAGACCACCAGCGGCGCCACGGCCGTCTCGCAGCGCGCGGCCCTTGCGGGGCTGCGCATGGAGCGCACTCCCGTTGAGGCGATGGTGAGCGAGTACGCCAAGCGCCGCGAGTACGGCGTGGAGCGGCTGCGGGCTATCCCCGGCATCACCTGCGTCAAGCCGGCCGGCGCTTTCTACTTCTTCCCGAACGTCGCCGGGCTGCTCGGACGCAGCCACCGGGGAATGGCTATCGACTCGTCGGCGGCACTGGCTCGCTTGCTGCTGGAGAGCGAGGGGCTGGCGCTGGTCAGCGGCGAGGGCTTTGGCGCGCCCGAGTACCTGCGTATCTCGTATGCGGCGTCGATGGAGAGCCTGCGCGAGGGCTTCGATCGCCTAGAGCGCTTCGTCCGCGCCCTGACGTAGCGCGCGGCCGGCACGAGCCCCCGGAGCATCCGCACCAGCAAGGGGTACGTACGTTTCGTATGGACGTAGAGAACATGACCGAGCGCGTCGCGCAGGCGCTGAACGCCGCGCACGGTTTGGCGGTACGCCGCCAGAACACCGACGTCGGCGTCGAGCACTTGCTCGCCGCGCTGTTGGAACAGGATCAGGGACTGACTCCCACGATCCTCGAGAAGGCCGGCGTCGATCCGCAGACGATCGGGCGGCGCGTCGAGCGCGAGCTCGAGCGGCTCCCGCGCGTGGTGGGCACGCAGCCCGACCGCGTCTATCTCGCCGCCGCCCTCACGCGCCTGTTGAACACGGCGCAGGACGAGTCGAAGGCGCTCTCCGACGACTACGTCTCCGTCGAGCACTTGCTGCTGGCGATGGCCGGCGACGGC
>JAGWST010000057.1 GCA_028869325.1 bacterium
CCTTATGGGCGCGGGCGCGGTCTCGGCCCAGCAGGACCGCCTCGGCGCCGCGCGCGGCGCTGAGCAGGGCGAGACGAGAGCCCATGAGACCGGCACCTACGCAGACGATGCGCATCGACTCCTCCGGCGTGAGCGTTTGACCAGGAATTCGCATGCGCGGTCGGCAAACGCTGGCATCCTGTTCGACGGCGCTCGCCCGCGCCCATACCCACGCTCAACTGGAGAAGGCCCGATGTCAGAGGATCGCACGTTTGGATTTCGTACCCGCGCGCTGCACGCGGGCACGCCGCCGGACCCGGCGACGGGGGCGCGCGCGCAACCGATCTATCTGAGCTCGAGCTTCGTCTTCGACTCCGCGGAGCACGCGGCCGAGCTTTTCGCGCTCAGAACCTACGGCAACATCTACAGCCGCATCGCCAATCCGACGGTCGCCGCGTTTGAGGAGAAGATGGCGAGCCTGGAGGGTGGCTTAGGCGCCGTGGCGACGGCATCGGGCCAGGCGGCGCAGCTCACCGCGGTCCTTGCCCTCGCACAGGCGGGCGACCATCTCGTGGCCTCGGCCAACCTCTACGGCGGAACGATCACGCAGTTTGCCGTGACGCTCAAGCGCATGGGTATCGAGGTGACGTTCGTCCCGGAGTCCGACGTGCGCGGGATGGCCGCCGCGATCCGCCAGAACACGAAGGCGCTCTACGTCGAGACGATCGGCAACCCGTTGGGCAACGTCGCCGATCTGCGCGCGCTGGCCGATGCGGGGCACGCCGCCGGAGTGCCGTTGATCGTGGACAACACCTTTGCCACACCCTACCTCTGCCGTCCGATCGAGCACGGTGCGGACGTCGTGGTGCAGTCGGCGACGAAGTTCATCAGCGGTCACGGCACGGTGATCGCGGGCGTGATCGTGGAGTCGGGGACGTTTCCGTGGGGCCAGCGCCATCCGCTGCTCGCCGCCCCGAGTCCCGGCTATCACGGCATGAACTTCGCCGAGACGTTCGGTGAGTACGCCTTCCTCATGCGCGCGCGCGCCGAGGTGATGCGCGACGTCGGCGCGTGCCTATCACCGATGAACGCGTGGCTGCTGATACAAGGCCTGGAGACGCTGGCGCTGCGCATGGAGCAGCACGTCCGCAACGCGGAGCGAGTCGCCGCCTTCCTCGAGGAGCACGAGGCGGTGGCTTGGGTCAAGTACCCCGGCTTGCCGTCGAGTCCGTACCGCGCCTTGGCCAAACGTTACTTACCGCGCGGCAGCGGATCGATCTTCACCTTCGGCTTGCGCGGCGGACGTGAGGCGGGCGTGGGCTTCATCGATGGGCTGGAGCTCTGGAGCCACTTGGCGAACGTCGGCGATGCAAAGTCGCTCGTGATCCATCCCGCCTCGACGACGCACCAGCAGTTGTCGGACGAGGAGATGGCGGCCGGTGGGATCACGCCGGACATGGTGCGCCTCTCCGTGGGACTAGAGGACGTGGACGACTTGATCTGGGATCTGGAGCAGGGTTTGGCGGCGGCGCAGCGAGCTACCGCCGCGGGGGTTCGCTGAACATGAGGTTGGATTCCGCGTTGAAACGGCGTGATCTGCTGGATCGCGTCAAGCGTGTGGCGATGGTCGGCGCGAGCGCCAACCCGTTGCGGCCCAGCTACTTCGTCTTTCGCTACCTGCAGACGCACGGCTACGACGTGGCGCCGGTCAACCCGGCCTACAAAGAGATCGAGGGCACGCGCTGCTATCCGTCGCTGGAGGCATACGCGGCGGAGTGCGGCGCCCCCGACGTGGTCGACGTCTTCCGTAAGCCCGAGGATGCCGCGCAGGTGGCGCGTGATGCGATCGCGGTCGGTGCGCCGGCGATCTGGTTCCAGTACGGCGTGATCAACCACGAGGCGATCGCCCTGGCCGACGAAGCGGGCCTGGCGGTCGTGGTCGACCGCTGCATGAAGGTCGAGCACGCGCGCTTCGATGGCGGCTTGAGCGTGAGCGGCATGGACTCCGGCGTGCTCAGCTCCAAGCGGCGCCGCGCCGCGCTCCTCAAGAACGGGCAGTAGACGCGACCAAGACCGGCGCGGGCGCCGGGTACGAGCGGGCCGGATGCGGGGCGGCCTCTTCCACCTTCACGACGGCTCGGACTTCCGTGTCGATGTTGAAGGCCTCGACCAATTGCTGTAAGCCCTTGGCGTGCGCCCGCACGTCGTTGGCGGTTGCGTCGAGCTGTCTGACCTGTGCTGAGAGCTCGACCGCGGCCGTCGAGACCTGCTCGGCCGTTGCCGACTGCTCCTCGGAGAACGAGGCCATCGGTACGACCGCGGTCGTCACGGCGCCGGTGGTGCCGCGCATCTGCTCCGCAGCCGCCGCGTTCTCGTCGACGATCGCCGAGACGCTGGTGACGTTGCTGGCCAGCCGCGCACTCGCCTGGCGCATCGTCTCGGCGCGCTGCGTGACCTCCACGGCGACGCGCGTTACCTCTTCGACGGCACTCCCCAGCGAGTTGAGCGCCTCGGTAGCGCGGGTGGCGACCGCGATCCCCTCGCTCATCGATCCGCCCGCGGAGCGCATGGTGACGGCGGCACGCTCGGTGTCCTTGCGGATCGCCGAGAGTATCTGCGTGATCTCCTTGGTTGAGGCCGCTGAGCGCTCGGCGAGCTTGCGCACCTCATCGGCGACGACGGCAAAGCCGCGGCCGTGCTCGCCGGCGCGGGCCGCCTCGATCGCTGCGTTGAGCGCCAGCAGGTTGGTTTGATCCGCGATATCCTCGATCGCCGAGACGATCTCGCTCACGGCCTGCGAGCGCTTCTCGAGGTGGGTCATTGCATCCTCAGCCAACGCCGACTCATCGCGCAGCTTAGTCATCGCCGCGCCGGTGCGCTCGACGGCCTGGGCCCCCGAGCGCACCTCGCCACCCGCGCGGCGAGCGGCATCGGAGAGCGAGTCCCGCAGCGAAGCCAGCGCGGTGATCTCCGCGTCTAGGCTCTTGACCTCTTCAGCGGAGGACTGGACGCTTTGCGCCTGGTGCTTGGCGCCATCGGCGATCTGCGCGGAGGAGCGCGCCAGCTCCTCGATGGCGACGCCTGCGTCGTGAATGCGCCGCGATTGTTGCTCGGCCCCGCGTGCGACGGCGTCGGCTCCCTGGGCGATCTCCTGCACGGCGGCGCTCGATTGGCTGGAGGAGGCCGCAACTTGGACGCTCGCCGTGGTGAGCTCCGCCGAGGAGTCCATCACGCTCTTCACCAGCGACCTCAGGCGCTTCGTCATCTGAGAGAACTCGAGTGCGATCGTGCGCAGCTGCTGGCCGACGCTGTCTCCAGCCGCCGCCAATGCGGCGATCTCGTCGCTTCCTCGCAGATCGAACTGATGGACGCGCGGAGTGAAGGAGACGGTGAGATCGCCTCTGGCCAGGGCCGAGAAGGCTCGTCCGAGGGCGGCGAAGTCCGTCTCGGCGATATTGCCGAACTCCCGTGTGAGCCGGTCGAGCCGGTTGGCGCGATCTTTACCCAGCAGCGGCGAGACCATGGCCGCCGCCAGGCTGACAGCGAAGGCCGCGACCGAGGTGAGTAGCAGCAGGTGCATCGCCGCCGGGTACGAGGCGGGGTCGAGCTGCACGCGGTGGAGCTGGAGAAATGCAACGATCGTGGTCCCTGCAAAGCACGAGAGCACGATCGAGAAGAACATGGAGAGCTGCCCTGCAATTCGAGTTCGCATCCTCACCTATCCTCACCACGTCGTCGGCGATCACACCCGCTTAGCGAGTCTATCGGCCGTGGCTCTGAGGCCCTTGAGCCGGAACTCGGCGACGCAGTGTAAAAGTCGCCCCTTTCATACTCTGACGGGGAGCGAGAGCGGGGAGCCGGCCACGAGC
>JAGWST010000058.1 GCA_028869325.1 bacterium
AGACGCCGGCGAACGCCTCCCGATCTTCCCTTTTGCGGTCTACGCGCTGATCGCCATCAACGCCGTGGTCTTTCTCCACGAGCTCGCGCTGGGCCAACGCTGCGGCAGCCCCTGCACGGAGGCCTTCGTCACCGGATACGGCGCCGTGCCCTACGATATCACCCATGGCGTCCAAGCCCTGGGCGCGCCCCATCCCATCCTCGCGACGCTGATCACCTCGCTGTTCGTCCACGCCGGCTGGCTGCACATCTTGGGCAACATGCTCTACTTGTTCGTCTTTGGGCCCGAGGTGGAGTACCTGACCGGCTCCGTTCGCTTCGTGGTCTTCTATCTGCTTGCCGGGGTCATCGGCGGACTGGTGGAGGTCTTCGCCGCGCCGGGGAGCCACATCCCGACGGTCGGCGCATCGGGCGCCATCGCGGGCGTGCTGGGCGCATACGTCGTCACCTATCCGACGCGCGCCATCAACACGATCGTGCCCATCGGCTGCTTCCCGCTCTTTCTGCGCCTCCCGGCGCTGGTGGTGATCGGCTTCTGGGCGGCGCTGCAGTTCCTGCACGCCGGTAGCATCACCACCCGCACGCTCAACGATCAGGGCGGCATCGGCTACTTTGCGCACATCGGCGGTTTCGTCGCCGGGCTCCTCTTGATCGCGCTCTTCCGCGTGCACCGCACGCGGGGCCCGCGAAGGTACCGCTATCACTACTGAGCGAAGCGTTCCGGCGTGGACGTGAAAGATCGAAGCCTCTCCGTCGGCGTCGTCGGCGGGGGTGCGATGGGGACGCTCTTCGCGTGGATGCTGGCGCCGGTCGCCGAGGTGACCATCATCGATGTCCGGCCCGCGCAGGTCGCCGCGCTCGCCGCGGGCGTGCGCGAGGAGCACGGTGAGCCGCGCACCGTCCGCGCGACGCTGCGCCCGCAAGACTGCTATCACTGCGATATCCTCTTCGTCTTCGTCAAGGCGCACGATACGCTCAACGCGATGCGTCCCTTTGCCGGGAAGCTCGACCCGGCGTGCGTGGTCGTCAGCCTGCAGAACGGCTTGGGCAACGAAGAGGCCATGAAGACGGCGCTCGGCGGGCAGCTGGCGCTCGTGCTGGGCGTCACCGCCGAAGGCTCCACCGAGTTGGAGCCAGGCCGCGTGCGGCGCGCCGGCGCCGGGACCACGGTGCTCGGAGGCGCCGGCGCCTCACCGGAGACGGTCGCCGCCGTGCGCGATCTCCTGAGCCGCGCGGGTCTTTCAGCGCAGTCGGTCTACGATATCCGTCCGCAGATCTGGGGGAAACTCGTCGCAAACGCGGCGATCAATCCGGTCACCGCCATACTCGATGCCCCCAACGGCGTGCTGCTCGACGACGAAGATGCTCAGGATTTGGGCCGTCTCCTGGCGGCTGAGACCGTTCGCGTGGCGGAGGCCCTGCGCGTCAGCCTGCCGTTCCAAGACGCGTGGGAGTACGTTCGCCACGTGGCATCGGCCAGCGCCGGCAACCTCTCGTCGATGCTCGCCGATCTGCGCGCGGGGCGGCGTACGGAGATCGAGGCCATCAACGGCGCGATCGCCGCGCTCGGCCGCCGCCACGGCATCGCCGTGCCTTGCAACGAGGTCGTGACCCACTTGGTTCGAGCGCGCGAGCGCACGCGAGCCGCGCAGCGCGGGGGCGCGACGCCGCCGTAGACCGTGCCATGCCCCGCCCACCGCGGAAGGAGAAGAAGCGATGCTGGCCATTCGGATCGAGCGCCATGGGGGCCCGGAGGTGCTGCAAACCGCCGAGCTGCCGATCCCGGAGCCCGGGCCGGGTAAGGTCCTGGTTCGCATACTCGCCGCAGGCGTCAACTTCATCGACACCTATCAGCGCAGTGGGCTCTACCAGACGAGCCTGCCGATGACGCTGGGCCTGGAGGCGAGCGGCGTGGTCGAGCGTCTGGGTGCGGGAGTCGGCGAGCTCAAAGTCGGAGAGCGCGTCGCCTTCAGCGGCGGCCCCGGCA
>JAGWST010000059.1 GCA_028869325.1 bacterium
CTCTGGCATCGCGCCTATGTCGCCGGCGAGGCCTACTGCCCGCCGGCCGCCGTCTCGCAGGAGGTAGCCTAGTTGTCGCGCGTCATCTCTCCCCCGGACGCATCCCCCGCCACACCCCACTCGAACGGAAAAGCGGGGGCTGCGCGCAAGACCGTGCTGATCACCGGCGGCGCAGGATTCATCGGCAGCAACTTTGCACGGCACATCTTCGAAAAGTACCCCGACTACCGCATCGTCGTCTACGACGCGCTGACCTATGCCGGGAACGTCGAAAACTTCTCTCCCGCGATGCGCGAATCCGATCGTTTCGAGTTTATCTACGGCAACATCTGCAACGCCGCGCAAGTCACCGAAGTGGTCGGGAGCGCCGACATCGTCGTGCATTTCGCCGCCGAGACGCACGTCACGCGCTCGATCTTCGACGGCCGCACATTCTTCGAAACCGACGTGCTCGGCACGGCCAATCTCGCCGGAGCCGCGGTGCACCACGGCAGCCGCATCGAGCGCTTCATCCACATCTCGACCTCCGAAGTCTACGGTACGTGCCGCAGCGACCAGGAGTCGATGGACGAGGAGCATCCGCTTGAGCCATGCAGCCCCTATGCCAGCGCCAAGGTCGGCGCCGATCGCCTGGTCTACTCCTACTGGCGCACCTACGGCCTGCCGGCCGTGGTGGTACGCCCGTTCAACAACTACGGACCATCCCAACACCTCGAGAAGTGCATCCCACGCTTCATCACCTCGGCGCTCCTGCGTGAGCCGCTGACGGTGCACGGCGTCGGAGGCAGCGCGCGGGACTGGCTGCACGTCGCCGACACCTGCCAGGCGATCGATCGCATCGTTCACGCCCCCGCCGAGAGCGTCGTCGGCGAAGTCTTCAATCTCGGGACGGGCATTGCCACCGACGTTTTGAGCATCGCTAAGCGCGTGCTGCGCCACGCCGGCCTGCCCGAGGATCACGTCGCGTTCATCGGCGACCGGCCGGGGCAAGTCGAGCTGCATCGCGCCTGCACGCAGAAGGTGCGGCGCGTTCTCGACTGGCAGCCGCGGATCTCGCTCGACGAGGGCATTGCGCGGACCTTCGATTGGTTTCGCGAGAACGAGAGCTTCTGGCGGCGTCAGATGTGGATGCGCAAGATAAAGATCCTCACCACCAACGGCCGGGAGTGGCATTAAGAGATGAGATCGATCCTCTTTGGTGCCGGCGGCTACGGCGTCGCCGCACTGCGGGCGCTGCAAAACGTCGAGAGCGACCTCGCGCTGGCCGTCGTCTCGCAGGACGATGCCGCTAGCGGCGCCGAGCTCGAAAACGCGTGCCGCGCAGCCGGCGTCGCTGTCGTCGTCTCCGACGATGCGCATCGCGACGCCGCGCTCGCCGACCGGCTGGCCGCCATCGCACCCGAGGTCATCGTCAGCGCGGGATATGCGGGCAAGATCAGCACGCACGTCACGAAGCTCGCGCGCGTGGCGCTCTTGGCACACCCTTCGCTGCTCCCCAAGTACCGTGGCCCCTCGCCGAGTCACTGGGCGCTCATCAACGGTGAGCGCGAGACCGGCATCACGATCGCCAAGCTGGCCCGCCAGCCGGAGGCGGGGGATGTCATCCTGCAACAGGCGACCGCCGTCGCCGACGCAGACGACGATGCGCTTCTGCGGGCCAAGCTCTGCACCGCCATCACCGCCACTCTGGAGAAGGTGCTCTCGGACGCCGGCAGCGGCGCCGCCCTCATCGCCCGCCCGCAGGACGAGACGATCACGTTCTATCCCGCTATCAGCAAGCGTGACGGCCATATTCGCTTCGATCAGAGCACCGAGAGCATCCGTAACCGCTTCCGTGGCGTGACGCCGCGGCCCGGCGCGTACACCGACTACTGCGGTGTCGAGTTTCCCATCACGGCCTTGACGGTTGAGGGACGGACGGCATACGACGACGTGCCCGGGCACGTGCTCGCCGTGAACGACGAGGCCAAGGAGCTGGTGGTGAAGACCCTGGACGGCAGCGTTCGCATCGCCGTCTACGACGAGCTCAACCGGCTGGGGGCGATCGCCCGGCACTACGCGGGCAGCGATACCTTCGCCGGAAAGGTAACGCCGTTCTCGGCGGCCGAGCCGGTGGGCTCCGCCGAGTACGACACGGCGATGCCGACCGACGAAGAGTTCGAGCGTTACGCGCAGTTCCCGGACATGATCGTCATGGCTCTCGCCTATCCGTGCAACGCCCATTGCCCGAACTGTCCGTATACCCCCGGCAACTCCGATATCCGCCTGAAGTACGGCGACGCCTCCTTCATGTCGCCGGAGCTCTTCGAGAAGATCGCCGACGAGTGCGGCGAGGCCGGCCGCCAAGGCTGGCTGCCGGGCGGCGTAGGCTCGATGCTGCGCATCACGGGCGGCGGCGAGCCGATGCTCCACCCAGCCGGGATGACCAACCTGATCGCGTACGCCAAGCGCGCCGGGGCACGCGTCTACCTCAACAGCAACGGCTCCCTGTTCAAGGACGACGACATCGAGCGTCTGCTCGAGTGCAACACCGACAACGTCGAGATCAGCGTCGACGCCGGCGACCGCGAGACCTACGCCGTGGTACGTAAAGGGCTGGATTGGGAGAACCTGCTGCGCACCGTTCGGCGCTTCGTGGAGCGCCGCAACCAGATGCGGAGCCTGACGACGATCGAGGTCAGCGTCATCAACCAGCAGATCGTCTCGGGGCGGATTCCCGAGATCGA
>JAGWST010000060.1 GCA_028869325.1 bacterium
CGGCCAGCGGACCGCCGGCGAGGGCAAGCACCACCAGCGCGGATGACAGCGACTTCACACCTGGTTCTCCTCTAGAGCGCGAGTGACCACTGCCACCCGCAACGGCCATGCTGGGGAATCGTATGCAATCGGACTGAGAATCGCCTGAGACGCCAGAAGGTTTCGCTACTCGCCTGCGGCCCCGGCCACCGCGACGCGGCTGCCGTCCTGCAGCGCATCCGGTCGCGAGACGATCACTCGCGTGCCGGGCGAGACCGCTGGGGAGGTCACCGCGGCAAGCTCGTCGTTCTCGACGCCGACCTTCACCGGGACGATGCGTGCCTTGAGCGCCGGCGCGCCACCGCCCTCCTTGGCGGCCTGCTCCGAGCGAACGATGAAGACTTGGTCTCCGGCCTCACCGCGAAAGACGGCCGCACGAGGAACCACCACCACCCCCCTTGCCGCGGCGGCCATCAGGCGCACGCGCACCAGCTCGCCCCCGCGCAATCGCGCACCGTCATTGGCCAGGCGGATGCGCGCGCGATACGAGAGGGTACCCTGCGTCGGCGTGCGGTTCACGTCGGTGATGACGGCATGGTAGACCTCGGCCGGAGCGAGGATCGGCATGAACTGCACCGGCGTTCCTTGCCGGACGTAGGCGAGATCGCTGCTCGGCACGGGCACGTCGACCCACACCTGGTCGAGTTGGCTGACCGTCAGCAGCACCGTGCCCGGCACGGCCAACGTGCCGGGATCGACCTTGCGCGCGGTCACGTAGCCGTCGAAGGGCGCGACGATACTCGTCTGCCGGATCTGCGCCCGGTAGAAGTCGACCTGCGCGGCCATCGACTCCATGTTGGCCCGGTCGGCCTGGGTGTTGGCCTTCTGCACGTCGATCTGCAGCGTCCCCTTGCGCGCGCTTGCGAGGTTCTCTTGCGCCTGCCGCAACGAGGATTCGGCGCTGTTGAGCTGCTGCTCGGCGGAGACGGCCGCCGAGCGCGCCTTGTCGAGATCGGTGCGCGAGAGATATCCCTGCGCGAAGAGCTGGCGATCGCTCTGGAACGTCGACTGCGCCACGTCGTTGCTGGCATGTGCCGCGACGAGTGAGTTCTTGGCCTGCAGCAGCGACTGCTGGGCGTTCAGGACGGCGGCGTTGCTGGTCTGCTCCTGCAGCGGATTCTGCAGCGTGCTGCCGGCGTACTTGGCGCGCGCCTGCGCCAACTGGGCTTCGGCCTGAGCCAATTGCGTTCGCAGCACCGCGTCGTCGATCTTCGCGAGCAGGTCGCCGCGATGGACGCGCGCGCCCTCGTTGACGTAGACCGCCGCCACCGGTCCCTGCACGTTCGACGAGAGGGTCGATTGCTGGAGCGGCTGCACCTGCCCGTCGAGCGAGGCGTAGTTGATCACGGAGCCTCGCGTCGCCGTGCTGACCGTGACGGAGAGCGCCTGCGCGTCCTTACCCCGCGCGTGCCCCCGGCCGCACCCCGCGGCGGTGAGTGTCGCGGCCGCAAGCAACACGATGGCGGCGGGGCGTATACGATGAGTCCGACGTTCTTTCAACATCGCCTCCTAACTACTGCTCGAGACGGGCCCGGGTTTCGTCGGAGGTCGTGCCGCGGCTCGCAGCGGACCCGGCTGCTCATCGAGTTCTCCGAAGGCCTCCGTGCTGGCCGTGTCCAACGGTTCCCTCCCATGCCCCAGCCACTGAAGACCGGACGTTCGTACCAGTCGCAAGAGCGCGTCGAGGAGTGGATGACGGCCGCGCAGGCCGGAAATCCGGGCGTCGAGGTCCTTTCGACACCGATGTTACTCCAAATGATCGAGGTCGCGGCGGCCCAGTGCGTGACCCCCTGCCTCGAAGCGGGACAGGCCAGCGTCGGCACCGCCGTCGACGTCCAACACATCGCCGCCACCCCCGTCGGGATGATCGTGCGCGCGGAGGCCGAGATCGTCACCATCGAGGGCCGTCGCGTGACCTTTGCCGTCGCAGCCTTCGACGAGCGCGAGAAGATCGCCGAAGGCACGCACGAGCGCGTCATCGTCGATCGCAGCGCATTCCTCGAGCGGGTCGCGGAGAAGCAAGCGCCAACGTAGGGCCGTGGTCCGCGAGCCATATCGCCTCTTTCAGCCCACCATTTCGTGCTCGTCCTTCTGGCCTTCTTTCTCTTCTCACGCGCTTTTGCTCGCCACCCGCAGCACGCCGATTCTTCCGGGGCGCGAGGCCCGCCTGCAACTGCGCGACGCCGCGCAGCAGATGGCGGAGATTCTGGCCACACAGCTGCGCGCCGAGGAGCGGCTACGCCTGCGCAGCCAGGAGATCTACCGAGACGTCATCTCGGCGGCGACCGGCGGCAAGCTGGAGCTCATGGAGCGCGATGGGCTGGAGCGCCAGCTCGCGGCGCTGCGCAGCGTGGCCAGTATCACAGTTCGCGCGCCGCGCGACGTGCGCGCCGCCAGTGCTGGAGTTTCTCGATCACATACGGCTTGCGACGGGGCCGTGGGGAACC
>JAGWST010000061.1 GCA_028869325.1 bacterium
CGCTGTGGCCGCCGATGTACTTGGTGGTGGAGTGGACCACCACGTCGGCGCCCAGCGCCAAAGGCTGCTGGAAGTACGGCGTCGCGAAGGTGTTGTCGACCGCCAGGATCGCGCCCGCGGGCTTGATGGCGGCGACGGCGGCGATGTCGACCAAGTTCAGCAGGGGATTGGTGGGCGTCTCGATCCAGATCAGCTTGGTATTAGCTTGCAGGGCCGCGCGCACGTTCTCCGGGTTGCCGGCATCGACGTAGGTGAACGTGATGCCGTAGCGCTCGTAGACCTTGGAGAAGAGACGATAGGTGCCGCCGTAGAGATCCTCGCCCACCACCGCGTGGTCGCCGGCGGAGAGCAGGTTCATCACCGTGTTGGTGGCCCCCATGCCGCTGGAGAAGGCGCTGCAGTGCGAGGCCTCTTCCAGAGCGGCGAGCTGCTGCTCGAGCGCCAGGCGGGTGGGATTGATCGTCCGGCTGTAGTCGAAGCCTTTGTGGACGCCTACGGCCTCTTGGGTGTACGTGGACGTGGCGTAGATCGGAACGATCGTGGCTCCGGTGGTTGGATCGGCCTCTTGGCCAACGTGGATCGCGCGCGTCGAGAAGTTCATGACCCCTGATTTGTCGCCGGCGGACGGCTTTCCATGCCGGGCCGGGCGGTCACTTGACAGCGTGCGCCACAGATTGTATACAGTATCCATCATGAACGTGACGCCGCTGCGGGCGATCGACCCGACCTCCACCTACGATGCCGTCCTCGATGCCCTGCGTGAGGCGATCCTCACCGGGCGCCTGGCGGCAGGAGCCCGCTTGGTGCAGGAGGAGCTAGCCGAGCAGCTGGGGGCCAGCCGCATCCCCGTGCGCGAGGCGCTGCGCACGCTGGAGGCGGAGGGGCTGGTACGTTTCGAGCGCAACCGGGGTGCGGTGGTCACGCCGCTCTTGGCCTCACAGGCGCGCAACCTCTACCGCGTGCGGGCGGCTCTGGAAGACGTAGCGGTGGAGCAGGCGGCGCAGGCGCGCGTGCCGGACCTCTGCGCGCCCTTGCACGCGCGGGCGCTGGCGGCCGCGGATGGGCGTGACCTGGCCGCCTTGATACGCTTGGATCGCGCCTTCCACGAGTCCATCGGGCGCGCCAGCGGGAATCCATATATCGAGCGCCTGCAGGCGCAGTACTGGAGCCAGATCGAGCGCGTGATGCACGAGTACCTGCGCTTCGAGCGCTACCCGGAACACGTGTGGGAGGAGCATCGCGCCATCGCCGCCGCCATCGAAGCCGGACGCGCGGCTACGGCGCGGCGCTTGATGCGCCGCCATCTTGCCGCCAGCCTGACGGCGGTCATCGGACACCTACCGGAGGAGTAGCGCATGCGAGACGAGCGGGAGCAGATCGCCCAAGAGCGCGCGGAGTGGGAGCAGCAGGACGTCGCGGAGTTCGCGCGGCGACGGCCCGAGCGCCGCGAGCGCTTCGAGACGTTTAGCGGGCAGGAGCTGCAGCGGCTCTACACGCCCGCGGACGCCTCCGAGGTGGACTACCTGCGCGACCTGGGCCTTCCCGGGCGCTATCCCTTCACGCGCGGGCCCTACCCCACGATGTACCGCGCGCAGCCGTGGACGATGCGGCAGATCGCGGGCTACGGAACGGCCGCCGAGACCAACGATCGCTTCCGTTTCTTGATCGCGCAGGGTCAGACCGGCATCTCCGTCGACTTCGACATGCCCACCTTGATGGGCTACGACTCCGACGACCCGCGCAGCGAGGGCGAGGTGGGGCGCGAGGGTGTGGCGGTCGACACGCTGGACGATCTGCACGAGCTCTTCCGCGGCATCGAGATCGACAAGATCAGCGTCTCGATGACGATCAATCCGACGGCCTGGATCCTGTTGGCGATGTACGTGGCGATGGCGCAGGAGCGCGGCGTTCCGCTGGTCCGCCTGGCCGGCACCGTGCAGAACGACATCATCAAAGAGTACGTGGCGCAGAAGGAGTGGATCTACCCGCCGCGACCGGCGATGCGCATCGTGCGCGATTCGATCCTCTACTCGACCGGGCACATGCCGCACTACAACCCCGTAAACGTCAGCGGCTACCACATTCGCGAGGCGGGGGCGACGGCGGTGCAGGAGGTGGCCTTCACGCTGGCAGCCGGCATGGCGTTCGTGGAGGAGGCACTGGCGGCCGGCGCTGCCGTGGACGACTTTGCGCCGCGCCTCTCGTTCTTCTTCGTATCGCAGATCGACTTCTTGGAGGAGGTGGCAAAGTTCCGCGCCGCGCGGCGCATCTGGGCGCGCCCCATGAAGGAGCGCTACGGAGCGCGCAAGGCGGAGTCGATGCGGCTGCGCTTCCACTGCCAGACGGCGGGGGCTTCGTGCACGGCGCGCGAGCCGCTCAACAACATCGTGCGCACGACGATCGAGGCGCTGGCGGCCGTGCTGGGCGGCGCGCAGTCGCTGCACACCAACGGCTACGACGAGGCGCTCGCGCTGCCCTCCGAGCAGGCCGCGAAGCTCGCGCTGCGCACGCAGCAGGTGATCGCGCACGA
>JAGWST010000062.1 GCA_028869325.1 bacterium
AGCAGACCGCGCTGCGCCTGTTGCCGCGCTTCGACACGCCGGGACTCTTGCTGGGATTCGTCTTCGTCGCCGCGATCGCCGCGCCGTTCTTCGAGGAGATCTTCTTTCGCGGCTTCGTGTTCAGCGCGTTTGCGGCCCGCCTGCGCTTCTGGCCGGCCGCGATCGTCTCCGGCGTGATCTTCGCGGCGGCGCACGGTGACCTCTGGGCGCTCCTGCCGTTGTGGGGAGTCGGCATCCTGTTGGCGTACATCTACCATCGCTCGGGGAGCCTGTGGGCGTCGATCGTCGCGCACGGTCTCTTCAACAGCGTCTCGCTCGTCGCTGTCTCGCTGAAGGACCATTTGCGCCTGTGATCGTTGCCGTCGACGCAGCCAACCTCTTGCACGATGGACGCGGCATGGGCCGCTACGTCCGCGAGGTGCTCCGGCGCCTGCGCACGCAGGTGGAGATTCGCCTGGTTACCGAGCAGCGCGATACGGAGTCGCGGCGCGGGTACGCCCACGCGCTGGGCTACTACGAAGCGCCCCTGGTCTCGGCGGGGAGCACCGGTGCCGACGTGCTCTGGTATCCTTGGAACTTGACGCAGTTCCGGCCACGCAAGCCGTATGCGGTCACGATCTACGACGTTGCGCCCTTCCATTTTCCGCACGCCTCGCCGTGGGTGCGTTGGCGCGAGCAGCGCCGGCTTCGCCGCGCGGCGACGCATGCGCGCGCCGTGATCGCGATCTCGGAGTTCGCGCGCGGCGAGATCGTCGAGCGACTCGGCGCCGACGCGTCGCGCGTGAGCCTGGCGCCGCCCGGCGCGGCAGCGGCGACCTTCACGCCGGGCGCACCGGAGCGTCTGCCGGAGTACCTGGTTGAGCATCCCTACCTGCTCTACGTCGGCGCCGTCGAGGCGCGCAAGAACGTGGCGACGCTGCTGGCCGCGCAAGACCGCATCTATCGCGAGACGGGTATCCCGCTGGTTTGCGCGGGCGGCTCGGTCCCCGAGCGCGACGGCGTCATCTCGATGGGCTACGTCGACGAGGCGCTGCTGGTCTCGCTCTACCGCGGTGCCACGGCGCTGGCCATCCCCTCGCTCTACGAGGGTTTTGGGCTGCCGGCTCTGGAGGCGATGGCCTGCGGCACGCCCGTGGTGGCAGCACGCCGCGCGGCGCTTCCGGAGGTCTGCGGCGGCGCCGCGCTCTACGTCGATGATCCCGGCGAGATCCCGGCCTGGAGTGAGGCCCTGCGGCGCATCTCCGCTGACGGCGCACTCGCCGCGGATCTGCGGCAGCGTGGCCCCGCGCGCGCCGCCGCCTTCACGTGGGAGCGAACGGCAGAGGCAACGCTGCAGGCGCTGCGTGCCGTGGCCGCGGGCTAAAGCGGCGCGGCAATGGCACGCGTTGTCGCCCACCTGATCGTCGGCGCGCGCCCCGAGCCGTTCCTCGTAGCGCTCCTGCGCAGCCTTGCACCGGTCGTGGAGCGCCTGATCGTGAACGACAACTCTGGCCTCGGCCAGGCAAGCCCGCATGCGCCGGTGCTCGCCGCCAGCGCGTTCGCGAACGCGGGGCGTCTGACGCTGGCACAGACCAGTTTCGTGGACTTCTCCAGCGCGCGAAACGTCTGCCTCGAGCTCGATCGCGAGGCCGACGAACACACCTGGGTGGCCTTCGTAGACGCCGACGAAGTACACGGCGAGCGTTTCGCCCGCATCGTCGCGCGCCTCGACTCGCTGCCGCGCGAGATCGCCTACGTCGACGGCTACACCTGGCACTTCTTCCAGTCGTTCGACTGGTACGCCTCGATCGAGCGCCGCATGTCGCTCTTTCGCTGGACGCCGCAAGCGCGCTGGGAGGGCAAGGTCCACGAGCATCTGCTGGGGGTTCCCGGGCGGCGCTTGGCGTTGCCGTACGTCTACGCCCACTACGG
>JAGWST010000063.1 GCA_028869325.1 bacterium
CCAGATCGACGAAGGCGCCGGCCAACATGTTGCCGGCCGCGCCGCCCACCATCTCGATATAGGCGACCTTCATGCGGAGACCAGCCGCGCCCGCTCGTAGGCGAAGACCTCTTCGAGCGTGCGCTCCAGGCGATAGGCAGGCTCCCAGGCGGTAGCGGCCCGCAGCTTCGCGTTGTCGCCCAGCAGCACCGGGGTGTCGCTGGGGCGCAAGCGGGCGGGATCCTCGCGCACCTCCACGCCCACGCGCGCAAGCAGGATCAGCTCGCGCAGCACGTCCTTGATGGCGTAGGCGTAGCCGCTGCAGACGTTGTAGACCTCGCCGGGAACGCCGCGCCGCGCCAGCAGCACGTAGGCGTTCACCACGTCGCGCACGTCGGTGAAGTCTCGGCGGCTCTCCAGGTTGCCCACCATGAGCACGCGATCGCCGCCCGCCGCGATCTCCGCCAAGCGCCGCGCGAAGGCGGGCACCACAAAGCGCGGGCTCTGGCCCGGTCCGATATGATTGAAGGCCCGCGCGATCACGCAGCGCACGCCCCAGGCATGCCAGGACGCCAGTGCCACCGCCTCTTGCGCCACCTTACTGGCCGCGTAGGGATTGCGCGGGTTGGCCGGCCGCCGCTCATCGATCGGTACCGCCTCCGGCGCAACGGCGCCGTACACCTCGGCGCTGGAGGTGATCAGCAGCAGCGGATCGAGACCCCGCGCGCGTAGCCGCTGCAGGCCCTGGCAGAGCGCCAGCGTGCCCAGCGCGTTGACCTCAAAGGTCTCACGGGGGTGCGCCAGCGACTCCGGGACAAAGGACTGCGCGGCCAGATGGAAGATGGCGTCGGGAGCGGCCTGCGCGACCACCCGCTCCACGGCCCCCACATCGCGCACGTCGAGTTGAGCCCACGCCGCTCCGGCACTGGCCGCCAGCCATGCCGGGGCCGAGCCGTCGCCGGTGGCGACGACCTCCGCGCCGCCGGCGGAGAGCGCCTCGAGGAGATAGCGGCCTACGAAGCCGCCGGCTCCGGTGATCAGCGCACGCATCGCTACGCTATACGCTCACCACGCGCGAGAGACGCTCGAGGTCGGCGCGCACCATGCGTTCGACGAGCTGCTCGAAGGAGGTCTCGGGCTGCCAGCCCAGCTTGCTCCGCGCCTTGCTCGGATCGCCGATCAGCAGATCGACCTCGGCCGGCCGGACGAACTTCGGGTCCACCGCAACATAGGGCTCCCACGGCAGATCGACCGTCTCGAAGGCTAGCCGCACGAAGTCGCGCACCGCATGGGTGCGCCCCGTGGCCACGACGTAGTCTTGCGGCTGCGCCTGCTGCAGCATCAGCCACATCGCGCGCACGTAGTCGCCGGCGAAGCCCCAATCGCGTTGCGCATCCAGGTTGCCAAGCCGCAGCTCCTTGGCCAGACCGAGCTTGATCCGCGCGACGCCGTCGGAGATCTTGCGCGTCACGAACTCTAGGCCGCGGCGCTCGGACTCGTGGTTGAAGAGGATGCCGGAGACGGCGAACATGCCAAACGACTCGCGGTAGTTGACCGTGATCCAATGGCCGTAGACTTTCGCCACGCCGTAGGGGGAGCGCGGGTAGAAGGGCGTGGTCTCGCGCTGCGGCACCTCCGCCACCTTGCCGAACATCTCCGATGACGACGCTTGGTAGAAGCGGATAGCCGGATCGACGGCGCGGATCGCCTCCAAAACGCGCGTGACGCCCAGGGCGGTGAACTCCCCGGTCAGCACCGGCTGCGACCACGAGGCGGGCACGAAAGATTGCGCCGCCAGGTTGTAGACCTCGCTGGGCTGGGCGTCGCGCAGCACGGTGGTCAGCGAGCTCTGATCCAGCAGATCCGCGGAGACCAGCTCGATGCGGCCCTCCAAGTGATTGATGCGCTCGTTGACTTGCGTGCTGGTGCGCCGCGTGACGCCCACGACGCGGTAGCCCTGCTCGAGCAACAACTCGGCGAGATACGAGCCATCCTGCCCGGTGATGCCGGTGATGACGGCGGTCTTCTTCATGGCGGCCTGGTTTGCTTCAGTTGAGCATCGTGACCTGCTCGCCGCGATCGTCGAACAGGAAGCGAGTCTCGAAGTGCGCGTTCTCGCCATCGTCGAGCACCACTTTGCTCTCGATGGTGAGCCGGTGGTACGCCACGCCGTTGCGCTTGGTCACTCCGCCGTAAAGGTAGGCGACGAGCGGCGTCTGCTTGGGGTTGATGGGAGCCAGACGCCTGCGTTCCACCAGCATGGAGAGCAGCCGCAGCTGCAGGGCGTGGGGCAGCAGCCGGTCCGTCTCGTCCGGGGTCATGCGGACGACCTCGAGCTCCTCTTGGAGCTTGTTCTCCTCACCGACCGGGCGGTCGGCCGTGTAACGGATGATGGCATCCCAATCGTCGGCGGGAATGCCCGTGAAGCGCATGCCGATGCGGTGGACGGTCCGGCCCTGATGGTTGACGCGGTCCCGCCAGACGATCTTGGCCCGCATGCGCACGGTACGCTGCTCGATCAACGCCGTCAGGTCGAACTCTTCGCGGCCGGGGTCCTCCTGCGTGATGATGCACATGCCGCCGCCGCTGATATCCAAGCCGATGGCTGGGCGGCGCGTGACGCCGCCGTCCACACTGTAGGTCGCGTGGAACGGTTTTCGTTTGCGCGGAAACTTGCGACGGTTCACTTCCTTACCCGTGAACCACGCCAACAGATCACCCAGCACATTCCTCCTAGCCACGTGCGGCCGCGCCCCAGACCACCCGTGCCCGTATCGCTATCCGAAGTTATCGGACATTGCAAGGTAAATCTGTGGCTCTCTGCGCAAATGGCGCCCGGGATGTACGACTATCTAGTGGTCGGCGCCGGGTTCGCCGGGGCGACCATGGCCGAGCGCCTGGCCTCGCGCTTGGGGGCTCGCGTCCTGGTGATCGACCGGCGCGATCACGTGGCGGGGAACGCCTACGACCCGCTCGACGCCCACGGGATCCGGGTCCACCGCTATGGCCCCCACATTTTCCATACCAACGACGAGCGCGTGGTGGGCTACCTCTCCCAATTCACGGAGTGGCGCCCCTACCGGCACCGGGTACTGGCCCGCGTACGGGGCGAGCTGGTGCCCATACCCATCAACCAAGTCACCCTTGGGCGGCTCTTCGGGGTCCCGGCCGACGCCGCGGCCGCGGCGGCCTTCCTCGCCTCGCGGGCGGAGCCGGCTTCGAGAATCGCCAGCTCGGAGGACGCCATCGTCTCCAAGGTGGGACGCGAGCTCTATGAGATCTTCTTCCGCGGCTATACGCGAAAGCAATGGGGGCTGGACCCCTCGCAACTGGACGCCAGCGTCTGCGGGCGCATTCCAACGCGCACCGACGACGACTGTCACTACTTCTCGGACAGCTTTCAGTGCATGCCCGCCGGCGGCTTCGAGTCGATGTTCCGGGCGATGCTGCACCAGCCTGGAATCGACGTGGCCCTGGGCGCCGACTTTCGCGCCGTCGTCGACCGGGAGCGCTTCGGGCACGTGATTTTCACGGGGCCGATCGACGAGTATTTCTCACACTGCTACGGGCCGCTGCCCTACCGCTCGCTGCACTTCGAGTTCGAGACGCTGGAGATGACGCGGTATCAAGAGGTCGGCTGCGTGAACGAGCCGGACGAGCGCGTGCCCTACACGCGTACGACGGAGTTCAAGCATCTGACGGGGCAGCGGCATCCCAAGACGACGATCGTGCGCGAGTATCCGCGCGCGCAGGGCGATCCTTACTATCCCATTCCGAACGCCGAGTGCCGTGCGCTCTACCAGCGCTATGCCGCGCTGGCCGCACGCGAGCGTGGGGTGACGTTCGTGGGACGCCTGGCGGAGTATCGCTACTACAATATGGATCAGGTGGTGGCCTCGGCGCTGACGACGTTTGAGGATCTGGCGAAGGCGCGTCTCTGAGGGCTCGCGAAGCGGAGGCGCTGAGATGAGTTTGTTGGATCGAGTAGCGATCGTGGGCTCACGCGGCCAGCTCGGCGTCGACTTGATGGCGGCGTTCGCCGACCTGCTTCCGCTGGCGTTCGACCGGCCCGCGTTCGACTTGACGGACACCGCGACGATGAGCGCCGCGATCTCCGCCGCGCGGCCGACGTTGGTGATCAACACGGCCGCCTTCCACGAGGTCGAGCGTTGCGAGGCGGAGCCCGCGCCGGCCTTCGCCGTGAACGCGCTGGGGGTAGACGCGCTGGCCGGTCTGTGCGCCTCGGTTGGGGCGGTATTGATGCACGTGAGCACCGACTACGTCTTCGACGGCGCCTCGCGAGTGCCGTACCCCGAGTCGGCGCCGCTCTCACCTTTGAGCGCGTACGGTGTCTCGAAGGCGGCGGGAGAGTTGCTGATCGCGCGCCACGGCTCGCGCTTTTTCATCGTGCGCACCTGTGGCCTGTATGGTGTGGCGGGATCGCGCGTGAAGGGGACGACGTTTGCCGAGACGATGCTGCGCAAGGCCGCTAGCGGCGAGATACTGCACGTGGTGGGCGATCAGACGGTGGCGCCTTCGTATACGCGTGACGTGGCGCGCGCGATGCGAGCGATTGCCGCGAGCGGGCGTTTCGGGATCTACCATGTCACGAACGCGGGCTCGTGCACGTGGCACGGGTTTGCGGCGGAGATCCTCCGCCGGGCGGGCGTCGACGCTCGCCTGGAAGAGATCGGCTCCGCCGCGTTCGCCTCGCGCGCGCGACGCCCCGCGTACTCCGTGCTTGCCCACGAGGGGCTGCAGGCGATCGGCTATGCGATGCCCTCATGGCAAGAGGGCCTGCACGACTATCTGCTGGCGAGGGGATTGCTGAAGCCCTCGGCGCCGGCCTAGGCAC
>JAGWST010000064.1 GCA_028869325.1 bacterium
CCACAGCGTGTGTTGCTGCGCCACATCATGCCCAATGCGGCCGTCACGATCCTCACCGTCCTGGGGTTGGAGATCGCGCAGCTGCTCACCGGAAGCCTGATCATCGAGAACGTCTTCGCGCTGCCCGGCATCGGGAGTCTCGCCTTGACGGCGATTGGCGCCCACGACTATCCGCTAGTCGAGGGCGTCGTGCTCTTCTACGTCGGCGTCGTGGTCTTGGTCAACTTCGTCGTCGACGTGGCCTACCAGTGGCTCGATCCGCGGATTCGCTACGCATGAGGCGTCACGCCGGAGGTGGATACCTCGGGAGCGCCCTGATCGCGCTGGCGGCGCTGGCCGCCGTTGCCGGGATGATTCACACGCCGCACGATCCCTATGCGATGGACTTCGCGACGCGTCTGGGGGCCCCGAGCCTTGCGCATCCGCTCGGCACCGACCAGTTCGGGCGCGACATCGTCAGCCGCTTGATGCTGGGGGCCCGCGTGGCGCTGCTCTCCGGCGCGGTCGCCGTCGGCGTCGCCAGCCTGCTGGGGACAGCCGTCGGCATCCTGGCCGGATACCGCGGCGGCCTGCTCGACGAGGGCCTGATGCGCGTCATGGATGCGCTCTATGCCTTCCCGGCGCTCTTGCTGGCGCTGCTGTTCGCCGCCATCGCGCAGCCCGGTCTGATCTCCGCCATGCTGGCGATCGGCTTGGCCGGCGTGCCGATCTTCGCGCGCCTGGCGCGCTCCAGCATCTACACGCTGCGCGCGCTGCCGTTCACCGAGGCGGCGCGTGCGCTAGGCGCCTCGCCGGCGCGCGTGCTGCTGCGCCATCTGGTCCCCAACGCGGTAGGACCACTGATCGTGCAGGCGACGCAGAGCCTCGCCTTGGCGATTCTGGCCGAGGCGGCGCTCTCGTTCCTGGGCCTGGGCGTTCAGCCGCCGTTCCCAAGTTGGGGCAGCATGCTGCGCGAGGCGCAGAGCTTCTTGCCGCTCTCGCCGTGGCCCGCCGTCTGGCCGGGCCTGGCGATCGCGCTTACCGTGCTGGGCTTCACGCTGCTCGGCGATGCGCTGCGCGACCGCCTGGATCCCCGCCAGCGCGCGTAGCCTCAGGCGATCACGCGCAGGATCAAGCAGACCAGGTAGTCCGTCTCAGGAGCCTGCAGCAGCACGGGGTGGTCGCCGGCATGGCCGCGCTCCTCGACGATCTGTACCGAGCACTTTGCGTCGAATGCCGCGCGCTGCACGACCTCGCGAAAGATCTCGCGCGTCACCGGCCGCGAGCACGAGCACGTCACCAGCACGCCGCCCGGCTCGAGCAGCTTGAGGCCTCGCAGGTTGATCTCGCGATAGCCGCGCAGCGCCCCCTCCAGGCTCGAGCGCCCGCGTGCGAATGCCGGCGGGTCGATGATCACCAGGTCGTAACGCTCGCGCTCGTCGGCGCTGCGGCGCAGAAAGTCGAAGGCGTTTTGGGCATACGTCCGCTGCGCGTCGAGCGGAAAGCCGTTGAGCTCGAGATTGCGCCGCGCCAGGCTGCACGCCTCGGCGGAGATGTCGACGCTGGTTACCTCGCGTGCCCCGCCCAGCGCGGCGTGGACGCTGAAGCCGCCCGAGTAGGCGAACGTGTTGAGCACGCGTGCGTCGCGCGCGTAGCCGGAGACGGCGAGACGATTCTCGCGCTGATCGAGAAAGAGTCCCGTCTTCTGCCCCTCGCGCACGTCGACCAGCAGCCGCGCGGCGCCTTCACGAATCTCCACCGTCTGCGGCGGCTCCGCGCCCCAGAGTACGCCCGTCCGCTGCTCCAGGCCTTCGAGCGCTCGCTCCGGAACGTCGCTGCGCTCGTAGATCCCCAGCGGCCCGCGCGTCTGCGCAAGCGCCGCCACGATCTCATCGCGCGCGCACTCGCTGCCGGCGGTGGTCAGCTGCACGGAGAGCCAACCGGCGTAGTCGTCCACGATCACACCCGGCGCACCGTCGCCCTCCGCGTTGACCAGGCGGCGCGCGGCATCGCCCGCATAGGTGCCGCGTCGCGCGATCGCCTCTCGGATGCGACGGCTCCACAGGCCCTCCGCCGACTCCACGCCGCCGCGCGCCAGGTAGCGCAGCACGATCTTCGAACGCGGGTTGAGATAGCCGATGCCCGTCTGGCGGCCGCGCGCGTCGACGATGCGAACCAACGAGCCGGGCGCGGCCTCGGGGAGCTCGGCCACCTCCCCCGCAAAGACCCAAGGGTGGAGCAAGCGATGCGGCCGTTGCGGCCTCAGTCGTACGGTCTCGATGGTGAGGTCCTCTCGCCGGCGCCGCGCGCTCTTCTCGATCGTGCGGCCGAAGCGCTACTCTTCCCGGCAGCGCGGCGTCAGCCTACCGAGAGACTGCGCGAATCGTAGCCGGTCGAGCCCGAGGGATAGGAGGGCGTCGCGGCCTGAGCTTGAAGGGCGCCGCTTCCATCGGTCGCCCGCACGAGCGCCGTGATCGCGCCGCGCTGCTGGGCCTTCCAGGAGCGGTACCACAGCGTCCAGGTATGCGCCGAGAGCGGACGCTCCAGCTCGGTGGGAAGCCAGCTCTTGCCGCCATCGGTGGAGATCTCCACGCGCTGGATGCCGCGATTGCCGGCGAAGGCGACGCCGCCGAAGGTGACCTCGCCTTGGACGGCGGCGTTCTGCTTGGGCAGATCGATGCGTGAGGTCGTCTTCACCACGGCGGTCGTGCTCCACCCCTGGCGCTCCCAGAAGCCCTGCGGCGCGTCGACGACCGGCTCGATGCTGCGCAGCCACTTGGGGTTCTTCATGCCGTAGAGTCCGGTGGTGATGATGC
>JAGWST010000065.1 GCA_028869325.1 bacterium
CCGAGGGCGAGCGCGAGATGCTGGGCTTCCAGGAGCTGACAGAGAGCTTCTCGCTGGAGCGCGTCCACCACGCGGCAGCCGTCTTCGACGAGCGGAGGCTGCGCTGGTTCAATCGCCACTATCTGCAACGCCTGCCGCGCGCGGAGCTGGAGGGGCGTATCATCCAGGCTCTCGGCGAGGCTGGGCTCGTGCAGGTGGTGGCCGGGGACGCCTTCCCGGCCGGCTTCGAGCGCTGGGTCGCGACCTTCGTCGAGGCGTACGGAGAGGGGCTCGAGGCGATCGCCGACGCCGTGCCGATCGCCCGCCGGCTACGTGAGGAGAGCGTCGTGATCCCGGCGCGCCGGCTGGAGGAGCTGCGCGACCGTAACGTGCTCTACTATCTCGACTCGGTGCGGCAGTACGTCTTCGACGCCGATCGGCGGCGCGCGCACGAGGGCGTCCACACGCTGCACGATCTGCCCCTCTCGCAAGATCTCCCGGTCTTGGCCGCCGAGTACGGCCTGAAGAAGAAGGACGCCTTTCGCTTCGTACGCCTGGCGCTGACCGGCGAGGAGCACGGCGCGCCGCTGAACCTGCTCTTCCCGCTGCTGGGCGCGGCTCGCATCGATATCCGGCTCGCCGATGCCACGCGGCACATCCTGCACGGCCGCGGCTTGGAGCGCATAGAGTTCGACGAGCGTGGGCGTCCGATCCGGTCGCGCCGTGATAGTGAAGTAAAATAGTCGATTTTATACATATCGGTGCGCGCAGGAGCATCCCGCAAAGGCTCGCGAACCTCCCGCCCACGATGCACACCTCGCCGTTCCCTACGCCTCGGAGCTGTCGACGCTGTAGCCGTTAGCGTGCAACCGACGCGCTTCTCGCGCGCGTCACAGCAGTCCGTGCGGCCTCGCGCCGCACCTCCGAAGGGAACAACAGAGGCAGCCATGCGTACCCCAACTATTCTGGCCGATCTGCGCGCCGCGCTGGAGCGCGACCCCGCCGCCACGTCGTGGCTGGAAGTCGTCTTGTGCTATCCCGGCTTCCATGCCATCACCGCCCACCGGCTGATCCACCGCCTGTGGCGCGCGCGCGTGCCGCTGCTGCCGCGCATGCTCTCGCAGCTCGCGCGCTTTCTGACCGGCATCGAGATTCACCCCGGGGCGCGGATCGGGCCCGGCTTCTTCATCGATCACGGCATGGGGGTGGTGATCGGCGAGACGACGGAGATCGGGACGAACGTGACGCTCTACCAGGGCGTCACCCTCGGCGGCACCTCGCTGCACCGTGCCAAGCGCCACCCCACGCTCGAGGACGGCGTGACGGTCGGCGTGGGAGCGGCGGTGCTGGGGGCCATCACCATCGGCGCCGACGCCAAAGTCGGCGGCGGCAGCGTGGTGGTCAAGGATGTGCCGCCGAACTCCACGGTGGTGGGCATTCCGGGCCGGGTCGTGATTCAAGATGGCGTGCCCATACGCGCCGTGCCGGAGTGGGCGCATGTGGAGATGCCGGATCCCGAGATGGAGAAGATCGGGGAGCTGAGCGCGCGCATCGCGCGTTTGGAACGCATTCTGGAGGAGCGCGGCGGGCAGGATGTCTCTGCGGCTCTATAATTCGCGTACCCGTGCGCTCGAAGAGTTCGCCCCGCTCGATGGCCGGCGCGTCCGCATCTATATGTGCGGCCTCACGCCCTCGGCCGATTCTCATCTCGGTCATGCGCGCTCGATGCTCTTCTTCGACGTGCTGCGCCGCTATCTGGAGCTCTCCGGATACGAGGTGACCTACGTCCAAAACGTCACTGACATCGACGATAAGATCATCGCCCGCGCGGCGGCCGAGGGCATCCCCTGGCAGCAGGTGGTCGAGAAGTACAACGGCAGCTTCGTAGCCGGCCTCGACCGGCTGGGCGTACGCCGTCCCGACGCGGAGCCGCGCGCCACCGAGCACATTCCCAAGATCGTGGAGCTCATCGCGGGCTTGGAGCGCTTGGGCATCGCCTACGAGAGCGAGGACGGTGTCTACTATGCCGTGCGCAAGTGGCCGTCGTACGGCAAGCTCTCGGGGCGCAACGTCGACGAGCTGCGCGAGAGTGTGCGCATCGACGGCAGCGAGTACAAGCGCGATCCGCTCGACTTTGCGTTGTGGAAGAAGCAGAAGCCGGGTGAGCCCGCGTGGGAGTCGCCTTGGGGCCCCGGCCGGCCAGGCTGGCACATCGAGTGCTCGGCCATGTCGTGGGAGTACCTCGGCGAGCCGTTCGACATCCACGGCGGCGGCCTCGACTTGATCTTCCCGCACCACGAGAACGAGATCGCGCAGACCGAGCCGCTGATCCACGGCGCGCCGATGGCCAACTTCTGGGTTCACACGGGTCTGCTCTTCTTCGACGGCTCCAAGATGTCGAAGACCCTGGGCAACTTCGTTCCACTGGAAGAGGAGCTGCGGCGCTACGATCCGCGCGCGCTGCGCGCGCTCTTCCTGCAGATCGACTACCGCAAGCAGGCCAACTTCACGGCGTCCTCCATCGACGCGGCGACGAAGGGGTTGCAGCGCCTCGACGAGGCGCTGGCCGAGCTGACGCGCCGCGCCGGCTTGGAGCGTCTCGACGAAGAGGCGGCGGAGGCGCTGCGCGCGCCGGCGCGCGACGACGCCGCGATGGTGCGCGCCTTTCGCGAGGCGCTCGACGACGACATGAACACGGCGGGCGCGCTAGCGGCGCTCTTCGCATGGCTGGGCAGCGCCCGCACGCGCGAGGGAGAGGCGGCGCGCTCGGCGGCGCGTGCGCTCTATGCGGCGATGTCGGTCCTCGGTATCGCACCGCGCTTGGAGGAGCTCCACGCACGCGTTGCCGGAGGCTCCGACGGCGGTGCTGTGATCGCGCTGGATGCGGAGCGGCTCGATCGCTTGACGCGGCTCTACCGGGAGGTCGTCGGCGAGAGGCCGAACGGCAACGCCGCGCCCGAGATGGTCGAGGCGATTCTCGCCGTGCGGACGCGCGCGCGCGAGGCGCGCGACTGGGCGCGCAGCGACGAGCTGCGCGACGCGCTGGCCGGCGCCGGCATCGCGCTCAAGGACGGCAGAGAGGGTACCACGTGGACCGTCGCCGGGTGAGGCCCCCGGTCTCCAACGACGAGATCGTCTACGGCATCCACGCCGTGGCGGAGGCCCTGCGCGCCGGCGAGCACTTTCGCCGTGTCCATATCGGCAAGCAGCGGACGCGCGAGCCGCAGGTCCAGGAGATCATCGAAGCGGCGCGCGAGCGCGGCGGCAACGTGCGCTTCGAAGAGGCGGCGTTCTTCGAGCGCTTTCCGTTCAAGGCGCACCAGCAGGTCGTCGCCTTCTCCACCCCGTTCGACTACGCGCGCTTGGAGGATCTGCTCGCGGCGCCGCGGCCGCGCCTGATCGTGGCCCTCGACCACTTGACCGATCCCCACAACCTGGGTGCCATCGTCCGCACGGCGGAGGCAGCGGGTGCAACCGGGATCGTGATTCCGGAGCGGCGCAGTGTGGGCGTCAACGCGACGGTGCGCAAGGCCTCGGCCGGGGCCGTGGCCCATCTGCCCATCGCCCAGGTGACCAACCTCGCCGCCGCCTTACGGAAGATGAAGGAGTCGCATATCTGGGTCGCCGGCGCCGCCGGCGAGGCCTTCGCGAAGCCCTATACGCGGGCCGAACTCACCGGCGACGTCTGCCTGGTGATCGGAGCCGAGGGTGCGGGCTTGGCGGAGCTGGTCCGCAAGCAGTGCGACTTCTTGGTCTCCATTCCCATGCACGGCCGGACGGGATCACTCAACGCCTCCGTCGCGGCCGGCGTCTTGCTCTACGAGGTGCTGCGGCAGCGCGGCCAAGCCGAGGAGGCCCACGCCTCCGTCGCGTCCGAGGGCCAAAGTCCTGCCGCCGTGGTTGACGCGGCTAGCAGGACCCTCCTATAATGTCCTAGGTGCGGGCGGCCGACAAGCTGCGGCTTGCGCTTTCGCCCCCACCGGAGACCAGTGGGAGACATCGAGTTCAATGGGGTTGACCCACCCGTCCCAGGACGGCCTGAATTATCACGAGCGGCCGGACGAGGATCTCGTCAGCGCCGCCAAGGCCGGGGACAACCTGGCCATGGAGTGCCTGCTCACCAAGTACAAGAATTTCGTCCGCATCAAGGCCAAGAGCTACTTTCTCATCGGGGCTGATCGCGAAGACATCATCCAAGAAGGGATGATCGGTCTCTATAAGGCGGTCCGCGACTTCAAAGCCGATAAGCTCTCCAGCTTTCGCGCGTTCGCGGAGTTGTGCATCACGCGTCAGATCATCACGGCCATCAAGACCGCGACGCGGCAGAAGCATATTCCGCTGAATCAGTACATCTCGCTCAACAAGCCGATCTACGACGAGGACAGCGAGCGTACGCTGCTCGACGTGATGGCGTCGGCTAAGATGTCCGATCCCGAGGAGCTGGTGATCAATCAGGAGATCTCGGAAGACATCAAGGAGCGCATCCAGGAGAATCTCTCGGAGCTGGAGTCGCAGGTGCTGCTCTCGTACTTGGAGGGCAAGTCGTACCAGGAGATGGCGCGCGATCTCAAGCGGCACGTGAAGTCGATCGACAACGCGCTGCAGCGCGTCAAGCGGAAGATCGAGAAGAACCTGGCCGAGATCGAGTTGCCGTAAAGGCGCTCTCGATCGTGATGGCACAGCGAGAGGGGCGGCTATCGACCGCCCCTCTTTTTGCATAATTGAGCAGTCGGGCTCGTAAGCAGGAGTCCGCGACGGCCGACCTAACTGCAGGAGCGTCTCACGCCGGGGTACCCAAGCGGTCTACGGGACCTGCCTTGTAAGCAGGCGGCGCAAGCCAACATGGGTTCGAATCCCATCCCCGGCTCGGTTCGTCCCGCGCCAGCTCGCAGCGGCGGCACGCGGGCCCTTCGCAATCTGCTAGAGACACTACACTAGGGCACCTGTGTACAGGAGACGTTGGTGCATTGCAGCTTCATGGTCGCCTGTGAAGCCGGAGCGGAGAGACCCTGCGGAAGTTGCGGGACGTCGGCCGCGGGCAGCGTGTATCCGGGCGCGCTCAGCGTGAGCGTGATCGGGTAGGGCCCACCCGCCGGCAGGCCGCTGGTGTTGAGCTGTACGTCGGGAAGATTGGTCTGGGTGACCGTCACGGAGTCGCCGCTCTTCACGTAGGGCCCCATCGTGCCGGGCGCGACGGCGGCGAGATACGCGTTGCCGGTCGCGTCGGCCAGGCTGATGGTGTACGGATTCGCCCAGCCGAGCGCGTACTTTGGATTCGAGCGGGTCGGCGTGTTGGCGGCGCGCATGCCCACGCCGAAGATCGCCTGAAGATAGGTCGTGCCTCCCGCCGAATCGATCGGATCGAACGCCGAGACCCCGGTGATGACGGGATTGAGATTGACGAGCGCCGGCGATCCGCCCGACTGCGTCACCGTCAGGGCGATGCCTTCGGCCACACTCAGGGGCAGCGGCTGGCTTCCGTAGGGGTTTGGATTCTGCGCGGCCACGATCGCAAAGACGTCGTTGCCGACGGGCTCGGAGGCGGTGAACGTGCAGGTCGTTCCGTCGGTGAGGTTGACCGTCGTGCAGTTCGGCGATCCGCTCCCCGGCGTGCTGGAGAGGGCGATGACGAACGTCTGGTTGAAGGCGCTCGGATTCGGATTGGGCAGGCCGTTGGCCGAGAGGAGCGTGAGGTAGACGACGTTCGTCGCCGAGGAGACGAACTGCGGCCGACGCGCCGAGCTCTGCGGGCTCGCCGGAGGTATCGTCAGCGTGAAGACCGCCTTGCCCTGCGACTGTGAGGCGGAGGCCTGCGGAGCGCCGCCGATGGTCGGACGCGCTACGCTGGCGCCGCCGCCGCAGGCGGTGAGCAGCAAGAGCGCGGGAACGATGACGATGCGCCTCATGGCGTCATTCCAACGTGAAGCCCGCCGGGCCCGTGGGTGCCGGCGTCGGCGTGGCCTGGGTACCCATGAGCGGCGTCGAAGGCAGCGGCGAACTCAGCGCGGTCATCCCGCCTCCGCCGCCCCCGCATCCAGCCAGTATGGCAAGGCTGACGAAGAAGAAGAACTCTCTGCGCAAGGGCATGCCTCCTGCACGGACGATAGTCCCAGGGGCGCCGACCGTCAAGGGAAGAACGGAGCAA
>JAGWST010000066.1 GCA_028869325.1 bacterium
CGAAGCCCGTGCGATGCGCTCGCTTCACCGGCGCCTCGCCCTCGGCGGCTCCGGCATCCGCTGCGCGACGAAGAGCGAGGCCGAGCGCGAAGGGACGGCGCAGGTCCCGCCGGCCGCAATCGAATCCTCGAAGGGGCCGATGCGCTCGCGCGAGGTATCGACGAGCAGACGCCAACGCCCGGCGGGTCTGAGCGGCAGCTTGATCTCGATGTCGTGGGGCGCGGCGTTGAGCCAGAGCAAGAAGGTGTCGTCGACCTCCGGATAACCGCGCAACCCGATGAAGCGATCGCCGGGATCGCCTCCGAGCATCAGCCCGATCGCGTGGCTCTCCGCGCGCTCCCAATCGGCCTGCACCATCTCGCCGCCGTCTGCGCGCAGCCAGGCGATGTCCTTCAGCGGAGATCGTTCGCTCGGGCCTCCGTGAAAGAAACGCGGCCGCCGGAAGACGGGATGCTGCCGCCGCATGCGCGTCAAGGTGCTCACGAACGCCAGCATCCCCGCGTCGTCTCTCTCCCAATCCAGCCAGGTCATCTCGTTGTCTTGGCAGTAGGTGTTGTTGTTGCCGCTCTTGGTCTGGCTCAGCTCGTCGCCGGCGCGCAGCATCGGAACGCCCTGCGAGAGGAGCAGCGTGAGCAGCAGGTTGCGCTGCTGCTTGCGGCGCAGCGCCAGGATCTGCGCGTCGTCCGTCTCGCCTTCGACGCCGCAGTTCCAACTAAAGTTGGCTGCGCTGCCGTCGGCGTTCTCCTGGAGATTCGCCTCGTTGTGCTTCGCGTCGTAGCTGACCAGGTCGTGCAGCGTGAAGCCGTCGTGGGCGGTCACGAAGTTGACGCTCGCACGCGGACGCCGGCCTTCGCGATCGAAGAGGTCGCTGGAGCCGGTCAAGCGCGAGGCCAGCTCCGGCACCATCCCGTCGTGGCTCAGCCAGAAGCGGCGCACGCCGTCGCGGTAGCGATCGTTCCACTCCGACCAGCCCGGTGGAAAGGCACCCAGGCGATAGCCTTCGTGGCCGAGATCCCACGGCTCGGCGATGAGCTTGAGGCGTGAGAGCGTGGGGTCCTGACGCACGGCGTCGAGAAACGCCGCCGAGCGGTCGAAGGCGCCGCGCTCGCGGCAGAGCGCCGCCGCCAGATCGAAGCGAAAGCCGTCGACGCGCATCTCCTGCGCCCAGTAACGCAGCGAGTCCATCACCATCTGCAGCACGCGCGGGTGCTCGAGGTTGAGTGTGTTTCCGCAACCCGTGTCGTCCACGTAGTGGCGCGGATCGTGCGCCGCCAGCCGGTAGTACGAGGCGTTGTCGATGCCGCGAAACGAGAGGGTCGGACCCAGATGGTTGCCCTCGGCGGTATGATTATAGACCACGTCGAGGATGATCTCGATGCCGGCGTCGTGCAGCGTGCGAACCATCGTCTTGAACTCACCGAGCCCGCCCCCGCTCAGGTAGCGCGGATCGGGGGCGAAGAAGCCGATGGAGTTGTAGCCCCAGAAGTTGCGCAGGCCGCGCTCAACCAAGGGGCGGTCGTCGACGAAGGCGTGTACCGGCAGCAGCTCGACGGCGGTGATGCCCAGCCCCAGCAGATGCTCGACGACGGCCGGGGCCGCCAGCCCGGCAAAGGTACCGCGCAGCGCCGGGGGGACGCCGGGATGGCGCATCGTCAGCCCTCGCACGTGCGCCTCATAGATGATCGACTCGTGGCGGTGCGTCCCCGGGGCCGCCTCAGGGCCCCAGGTGAAGGCCGTGTCGACGACGATGCCCTTGGGGATGCCGGAGGCGTTGTCGCGACGGTCCATCGTGAGGTCGCCGCGCGGCCCACCCGGGCGATAACCGAAGTGGGCGTCGGTCCAGCGCAGCGTCCCCGAGAGCGCCTTGGCATAGGGATCGATCAACAGCTTGTGCGGATTGAAACGGTGGCCGCGCTGCGGCTCGTACGGTCCGTAGACGCGGTAGCCGTAGAGCGTCCCCGGGCGGGCCTCCGGCAAGTATGCATGCCAGATCTCGTCTGTGTACTCGGGCATCGCCACACGGCTCAGCTCGCGCCGGCCGCGCGCGTCGAAGATGCACAGCTCGACCCGTTCGGCATGCGCCGAGAAGAGCGCGAAGTTCACCCCGTTTCCGTCCCAGGTCGCCCCGAGCGGATAGGGCTTACCCGGCCAGACCGGCTGCGCGGCCCCAGCCATCAGCCCACCACCTCGCCGGCCGGCTCCGGGCGTGCGAACTCCCCCTCGCCGTGCTGCAGAAGCCGCAGGATCGCGCGCAGCGGAATATCCAGCAAGGGGGAGCGCTCGGCGATTCGCTGCGCAAGCTCGCGGAAGGCCAGCTCCAGCGCGAAGAAGGCGATGAGACGCGAGGCCTCCGGCTCGCCCGGATGAGAGATACAGCCCTCGATGCCGGCGCGATAGGCGGCCAAAAACGCGTGGGCGGAGCGGCGGCGCCACTCGTCGGCTAGCGGCTCGAGCAGCGGGCGATCCTCGGGGTGATCCTCCAGCGTGCGCAGGGTCACCGATGCCGCACGATCGACGGATCGCAGCATCGAGGCGAGATCGCGTAACGGCAGGTCCTTGCGCCGCGCGCGCTCGGCCTCGTGCGTCCACTCGCCTTCGAAGTCGACGATGAAGAACTCGTGACCGGCCACCAGGATGCGGCCGAGGTCCAGCGCTCCGTGACGGCGCGTCTTGAACGCGCGGATGCGCTGTGGGAAGAGCCGCTCCAGCGCGGCGGGTACGGCTTCGCTGCGCGCCAGGAGCGCCTCCGCGTAGGCTCGCGCGGGCTCCGCGACATCCGCCACCACGCGGCGCAAGGTCTCCAGCGCATCCTGCATCCACCGCATGCCCTCCGCACGCCAGCGTTGCAGGTCCTCGCTCGTCACCGGCTCGGGCGCGAAGGCGGGATCCGCAACCGGCATCGCCAGCGCGCGGTGCAGCCGCGCGGCGCACTCACCCAGGCGATGCGCGCGCAGGAGGAAGGCCGCGTGGCGCTCCTGCGCCGGCTCGCCGCCCGCTACGCCGTCGTCGCCGCGCGTCGAGAGGTTGCGGTGCGCCTCCAGGAAGCGCTTGAGGTAATCCGTCGCCAGCTGCCAGGCATTGCCCTGATTGTGAACCAAACCGCGCAGGGCGAGCAGCGTCGTGGGCCGGCCGCGGGCGTCCACGTACTCCACCGATCCATAGTAGGGCGGCGTGCGATCGAAACCGGCGGTCTCGCACAGAAAGCGCGCCATCTCCACGTCGGGATGGGTGCCGCCGCCCGGCGCTCGAAAGGCGCGCAGGATGAAGCGGTCGCCGATGACGACCGTGCTGGCGGGCTCCTCGCCCTGCGGCCGATGCACCTCCGCCGGCGGCTCGACGCTCTCCGCCGCGAGGGCCGCCGCGGGCTGGCACCGCAGCATGCCGGCGCGGCCTTGCAGCACGCGATGCTCGCGCAGCCCGCGCAGGACGCTCAGCGCGAACCCATCGTCGGCCAGCGCATCGAAGAGGCGTCCGACGTGCGCCCCCGTGCGCACGCGCGCCAGCGTCTCGCGCTCGATCTCCGGCGGCGGCTCGCCCGTCTCGTCGTAGCGCAGCGAGAGCGGCACGAAGAGCAGGTCTCCCTCGCCGGCGCATTGGCGAGGATTCGCCCGGACCACGAGTGCGGAGCGCCTCGCATCCTCCTCGAAGAAGCCGTCGACGATCTCCAGCTCCGTCTCCCCGGCATCGAACCAGCGGCGCGCCTGCAGGAAGGCTGGCAAGACGTCGCGCTGCAGCTCGCTCGAAGCGGGTCGCTCCAAGAGGCTGCGCGCCAGCTTTGGCAGCACGAGCGTCGGCATCTCCGCTAGCGGCGCACGGATGCTCTCCTCCCAGCTCTGCAGCACGCCGCTGGGTTCGAGCACGAACCAGTAGAATGCGTAACCGGGCAGCGTCAGCACGTACTCGTCGTCGACGATGGCAGGAAACGGACTGCGCCCGATCAGCTCCATCGGCATGCGGCCGCGGTAGGCGGAGAGATCCAGCACGCACGCCTGCGGGGATTGCGCCAGGTTCGCCACGCACAAGATCGACTCGCCTTCGAACTCCCGGATGAAGGCCAGTATGCGGCGGTTCTTGGGGCGCAGAAAGGTCAAGCTGCCGCGGCCGAAGGCGCGGTGCGCCTGGCGGACGTGAATCAGACGCTTCATCCAGTTGAGCAGCGAGGAGGGGCTGCGCATCTGCGTCTCCACGTTGATGCGCTCGAAGCCGTAGACGGGATCGATCATCGCGGGCAGATAGAGGCGGTTGTAATCCGCCTTGGAAAAGCCGCCGTTGCGATCCGGCGACCACTGCATCGGGGTCCGCACGCCGTCGCGATCACCCAGATAGATGTTGTCGCCCATGCCGATCTCGTCGCCGTAGTAGATGATCGGCGTGCCGGGCATGGAGAGCAGCAGGCTGTTCATCAGCTCGATCTTGCGGCGGTCGTTCTCCATCAACGGCGCGAGCCGCCGCCGAATGCCGACGTTGACGCGCGCCCGCGGATCGGTGGCGTACGTGCTGTAGAGGTAGTCACGCTCGCGGTCCGTCACCATCTCCAGCGTCAGCTCGTCGTGGTTGCGCAGGAAGATCGCCCATTGGCAGTTGGCGGGGATCTCCGGCGTCTGCCGCATGATGTCGGTGATCGAGTAGCGGTCTTCCTCCGCGACGGCCATGTACATGCGTGGCATCAACGGAAAGTGGAAGGCCATGTGACACTCGTCGCCCTCGCCGAAGTACGCGGCCACGTCCTCGGGCCATTGGTTGGCCTCGGCCAGGAAGATGCGGCCGGTGTACTCCTGGTCCAGAACGCCGCGCAGCCTCTTCACGATCGCGTGCGTCTCGGGCAAGTTCTCGTTGCTGGTGCCCTCGCGCTCGCAGAGGTACGGCACGGCGTCCAAGCGCAGGCCGTCTACTCCCGCGTCGAACCAGAAGCGCATGACGTTGAGGATCGCCTGCAGCACCCGCGGATTATCGTAGTTCAGGTCCGGCTGGTGCGAGAAGAAACGATGCCAGTAGTAGGCGTTCGCCACCGGATCCCACGTCCAGTTCGAGCGTTCCGTGTCGCTGAAGATGATGCGCGTGCCCGCATACTTCTGATCGCTATCGCTCCACACGTAGAAATTGCGCCACACGGAGTTTGGCTTGGCCCGCCGCGCGCGCTGAAACCACGCGTGCTGATCCGAGGTGTGGTTGACGACGAGCTCGGTGATGACGCGCAACCCGCGCTCATGCGCCACACGCACGAATTGGCGAAAGTCGTGCATCGTACCGTACGAGGAGTGCACATCACGGTAATCCGCGATGTCGTAGCCGTCGTCGCGCAGCGGTGAGGGATAGAAGGGCAGCACCCAGATGGCCGTTGCGCCGAGGTTCGTGATGTGATCCAGCCGCTCCATCGCGCCGCGGAAATCGCCGATGCCGTCGTCGTTGGAGTCGTGGAACGCCTTGACGTGCAGCTGATAGATCACCGCGTCCTTGTACCACAGGACCTCGCCGTCGATCATGTGAGCGGCGCCCGCCCGCCGCGATGCTGCGCCGGACCGGCCGCCGCGTACAGGTTGTGCGCCGTATTGACCAGGCCGACGTGCGAGAACGCTTGCGGAAAGTTGCCCGTGAAGCGCCGCCTGCGCGGGTCGAACTCCTCGGGCAGCAGTCCGACGTCGTTGCAGAGGCCGATCAGGCGGTCGAAGAGCTTGCGCGCATCCGCGTGGCGCCCGATCAGCGCCAGGTCATCGGCCAGCCAGAAGGTGCAGGCGAGAAAGGCGCCCTCGCCTCCCGCAAGACCGTCGGCGCCGATTCCGCCCTGGGTGTCGTAGCGCATCACGAAACCGTCGCGCATCAGCTCGCGCTCGATCGCCTCGACCGTTCCGATCACGCGGCGGTCGTCGGGGGGGAGGAAGCCCACCAGCGGGATCATCAGGAGGCTGGCGTCGAGTGCCTGCGAGCCGTAGCTCTGGACGAACGTGTTGCGCCTTCGATCGTAGCCGCGGCGGCATACCTGGTCGTGTATCTCGCGCCGCAGGCGCCTCCAGCGGGCCAGCGGGCCACGGAAGCCGTGCTCCTCGATGGCCTTCACGGCACGATCGATAGCGACCCAGGCCATGATCTTCGAGTGCGTGAAGTGCCGCGCCCCGCCGCGCACCTCCCAGATTCCCTCGTCGGGCTCATGCCACGCATCCTCGACGAATTCGACGACTTGGCGCAGAAAGCTCCAGGATTGCTCCTGATCGCCGATGCCGCTGCGTCGCGAGAAGTGGATCGCGTCGACCACCTCACCGTAGACGTCGAGCTGGAACTGCGCGGAGGCCGCGTTGCCTATCCGCACGGGCCGCGATCGCTCATATCCCGGCAACCAATCGACCTCGTACTCCTCTAGCCGGCGCTCGCCCCCTACGCCGTACATGATTTGCAGATCGGCGGGATCGCCGGCAACCGCACGCATCAGCCAGTCTCGCCACTGGCGCGCGGCGTCGGTAAAGCCGCCGTTCTGCAGCGCGTAGAGCGTGAACGTCGCGTCGCGCAGCCAGCAGAAGCGGTAGTCCCAATTGCGCTGGCCGCCGATGCGCTCCGGCAGCGACGTCGTCGGCGCCGCGACGATCCCGCCCGTGGCGCCGTAGGTCAACGCCTTCAGCGTGATGAGCGAGCGCCGCACGATCTCGCGATGCGGCCCATCGTAGGTGCAGCGCGCGCTCCAGCCGCGCCACCACGCGTCCGTCTCTCTGATCGCGCGGCGCGTATCGCGCTTGCGCGGCGGAGCCTCGTGCGAGGGAAAGTAGCGCAGGTCGAAGGCCGCGCGGTCACCCGCCGAGAGGCGGAACTCGGCTACCGTCGTCAGCCCCTTGCCGCGTACCTCGACATCGGAGCGCAGGGCCAGGCCGTCGGGACCCGCGATCGCCGTCAAAGAATCCCCGTCGCGCCGCACCCACGGCACCACCGATCCGTAGTCGAAGCGCACGATCATCTGCATCGTCATCTCGACGCGGCCGCTGACGCCCTCCACCAGGCGCACCAGACCCGGCCAATCGTCGCCCAGCGGCATGCAGTCCGTGAGGCGCACGACGCCGCTCGCGGTCTCGAAGGTGGTCTCGAGCACCAGGCTGCCGTCACGATAACGGCGGCGCACGCGAGTGGCACGCCCCTTCGGCGCGATCCGCCAGCGGCCGTGCTTGCCTCCGCCCAACAGCGCGGCGAAACAGGCCGCCGAATCGAAGCGCGGAAGACAGAGCCAGTCGACGGAGCCGTCCGTCCCGATCAGCGCGGCCGTGCGCATGTCGCCGACCATCGCGTAGCGCTCGATGCGTTGTGCCATCAGCTCGCGAGCACCCTCCCCTCGAGCGGGCGCAACGCGAGATCGCGAACGTGAAAAGGGGGCTGCGTTACGTCGAGTCTCGCGCTCGATGCGGCATCCGGATTGAAGACGCCGAGCACCGGCGCCGATCCGTCGATGCGCTGGCGCCGCAACGCCAGCGGCCACGCCCCGGCCGCCGTCACCAGGTGCTGCGGACCCTCCTCACAGAGCGCCGCAGTCCTCGCCTTCATTGCGTTCACCTCCGCGATGAACTCTTCGAGATCGAAGCGCGGCTCCTCCCAATCCTCCGGCCGCGTCCGCACCACGTCCAGGCGGCGGCGAAAGCCGAACTCGAAACCGATGGGCATCGCGACCCCGCTAGAGAAAAAGGCGGCGAAGAGATAGCGAAAGCGGTAGGCCGCCTCGATCTGCGCGGGATCGCTCAACGACTGGGCCTCCAGCGAGACGATCAAGCGCTCCGTGTCGTGGCTCTCGGGAAAGGCGATCGAGGGCGCGATCGTGCGGAACGCCTCGTACTGCTCCAGCAGCCACGCCGCGCGGAAGTCCCACCACTTCGCGCTGTTGAAGAGAAAGTCAAAGCCCGCTGCCGCGAGCTGGCGTACCTCCTCCGGCTTGCAGCCGAGGGTCTCGGCGACGAAGACGGCATCGGCTCGCGCGCCGCGCACGCCGGCGACGATCTCGCTCCACACGGTCCCCGGAACTTTGTACGCGGCGTCGCAGCGAAAGCCGCGGAAGCCCAGTCTGGCGTAGTGGGTGGCGACGTCGCGAAAGTATGAGACGATCTCCGCTCGTTCCGGGCGCTCGGCGTAATCAAGCTCGGCCAAGTCCCCCCAGACGGTGACATCGGTCGGGTCGTCGGGATGGACGGCAGCCGGCGAGTGCAGCCCTCCGTCCGAATCGTGGAGAAACCACGCCGGGTGCCGCTGCGCGAGCAGGGAGTCCTTCGCGGTGTGATTGACCACCAGGTCCATCATGACGTCCAGCCCGCGATCGCGCGCCGCGCGCACGAAGTCGCGCAGGATCTCATCGTCGGGGGCGGTGGCCTGCCCGCGAAAGAACGGGTGCAGGCGATAGTAGTCCTTGACGGCGTAGAGGCTTCCCGAGAAGCCCACCTCGTGGAACGGATTCAGATAGACCCAGTCGAAGCCCATCCGCGCGATCCGCTCGAGATGGCGCTTCCAGGACGAGACGGGGCCGACCAGCAATGGAAACAGGTTATAGAGACGAGGACCCATCCCAGAAGGCATTCCCATACCGCGTGGCCGTATAACGTCGACAGTCAATCGTGCCGCACGCCGGCAAGAAGAAGGAGCATGCGATGCCGCAGCAGTTCGACTACGTGATCGTCGGCGGCGGAGCGACTGCCGCCACGGCCGTCGAGGGCATTCGGAGCCGCGACGAGCGCGGGACGATCGCCATCTTCACGCGTGAGTGGGCACCGCCCTACCAGCGCCCGCCGCTCTCTAAGGAGTTCCTGCAGGGGCGCGCCGGAATCGAGAGCGTGCTGATGCAGCCCGGGAGCTGGTACCTCGAGCGTCACGTCGCCATCTTCGTCGGAGTCGAGGTCAGCGCCGTCCAGGGCCAGGAGCACGCGCTGCTCTGCGGTGAGCAGCGCTTCGGGTTCCGCAAGCTGCTCTTGGCGACCGGCGCCGTGCCGCGCCGTCTCACGCTGCCGGGCGCCGATCTCGAAGGGGTCTTCACGCTGCGCAGCTACCTCGACGGCGAACGTCTGCGTGCGGTGCGCGCGGCCGCCGAGCACATCGTCGTGGTCGGCAGCGGATTCATCGGCATGGAGGTAGCCGCCTCGCTGCGATCCGGCGGGGCCGCCGTCAGCGTGGTGACCAACGACGCCGCGCTCTACGGCCGCTTTGGTGCGCCCGTCTCGGAGTATGCGAAGCAGCTCTTCGATCGCCACGGCGTTCGCACGCATTTTTCCACCACGCTGCGCTCCATCGACGGCGAGGGGCGCGTCGCCGGCGTCACGCTGGCAGATGGATCGCGGATCGAAGCCGACGCGGTGGTCGTCGGCATCGGGGTCAGCCCGGAGACCGCTCTGGCCTCCGGCGCCGGACTGCGGGTCGATGACGGCATCGTCGTCAACGATCGCCTGCGCAGCTCCGCCGCCGATATCTACGCCGCCGGCGACGTGGCGCGCTTTCCATCGTATCGCGGCGCGCTCGCGCGGGTGGAGCACTTCGATCACGCCTATGCCTCCGGTGCCGCCGCCGGCGCCAACATGGCCGGAGCCGACGAAGCCTACCGCTACGTCCCGTTCTTCTGGAGCGACGTCTTCGAGCTGGGCTTCGAGTTCGTCGGCGACGTCGCCCGCGAGGCGCGTCTGGCGGCGGGCTCCGTCGAGAGCGGCTCCTTC
>JAGWST010000067.1 GCA_028869325.1 bacterium
CGCAATCACGCATATTTCTTGGTCAAGAACTTCGGCCTGCGTCCGGGATTCCTGGTGACCATCTTCGGCGCGAATGCGGCGGCGAAGATCGTCGGCGCGCTCTCGGCGATCGCGATCGCCGGGCCGGTGTATCGAAGCCGCATCGGACGCGTCCTGGTGGGAGGAGCCGGCGGCGAAGGGCGCCGCTGGGAGCCCAAGGTGCGCTGAACGCGCGCTCTCGCGACGCCGCTACGACTCCGGCAGGGCCCTGCGCAGCGGATCGTTGAGCTCCGCCTCGGGGACGGCACGCAACAGCGCGGAGACGGTGACGAAACGGTACCCATCGGTCCGGAAGCGCCGCACGATCTGCGGCAGCGCCTCGATCGTCGCGAGCTTGCCGCTGTGCAGCAAGAGGATCTCCGGGGCGGTGGCGCGCGCGACGACGTGCGCGACGATAGCCTGCGGCGTCAGCGTGCGCCAGTCGCCCGGATCGTCGGTCCAGAGCACCACGGCATACCCCGCGCGCTGTGCCGCCCGAACGGTCGCCAAGGTGTAACGCCCGTGCGGCGGGCGCATGCGCGTGCGAACGCCCGCTTGATCGATTCCCACGCGCTCGAGGGCCGCCGCCCCTTCTTCGAGCTCGCGCTCGACTTGCGCCGGGCTTAGGCGGTCGAGATCGGGGTGCGAGTACGTATGGTTGTCGATCTCGCCGCCGCCGCGCGCGATCTCCCGCGCAAGTCCGGGGAACTGCTGGGCGTCGCGCCCGATCAGCAGGAAGGTCGCCGGTACCCGTAGCGCGCGCAACTGCTCTAAGAGCAGCGGCGTCTCGAGCGGGTAGGGCCCGTCGTCAAACGTGAGGGCGATGAGGCGCGGCCGGTCCGGGTGCGGATGCAGATCGGCGGCCAGGCGCGCGATCTGACGCGCGAGCGAGGGCTCCAGCATCGCACGCGCGTCGTCGTGAACCGCGATATAGGCCGGGCGCAGCTGCGCGCGAGCGTGCTTGAGCAGCTTGGCGAACAGGAGTCCGCCGGCCGCGACCAAGCAGGCCATGAGAATGGGCAACAGCCACGGCGCGCGACGTCTCACCTCGCTTGGGCCCTACGGGCGGCTGGCGATGTCGTGACCGACGACGACGGTAACGACGGCCGGCGTCGCGGAAGAGGCGGTCGAGGCGATCGTGGCCGTTGCGACCTCCAGCGCCTGGCGCACCGCCTCAGCAGCCGCATGGTTCGACTGATCCGCTTGGACGAGTGTGCTCGCGTAGTTGGAGCGGTCGGCGTTGCCGACCGAGTCGATGACGAAGCCCTTTTTCTTGAGCCGCTCGGCGACCGTCTGCGCCATGCCCGAGAGGCCGCTGCCGTTCTCGACCTCGACGTGGACCATGCTGGGCACCACGTCCACCGCCAACTGCGGCTTCGGTGTCGGGGGAGGCTCGAGCGGCCCGGTGAGAGCCTTCGCGACCATCCGCTCGATGCCGCGACGATCGGGCTCCAGCGCGTTCTCGCCGTCCGGCTCGTCGACGGCGTCGACGTAAGGCAACTGTGCCGTCTTGACGCCGGCTAGATTGACGTCGCGGAAGGCGAACGCCAGGCTGCGCATCTCGTCGAACGAGAGATTCGTCTCCACGTTCTGGCGAGCCACGCCGATCAACTGGACGATGTGCGTGAGATCGTTGAACTTGTCGTTCTTGAGCTTGGCGACGACCGCGCGCACCACTCTCTGCTGGCGCTCGATGCGCCCGATGTCGCCCAGCTCGTCGTGGCGGAAACGGCTGTAACCGACGGCGTCCTCACCGTTGAGGTGCTGGCAGCCTCGTTTGAGGTGGATGTGCAGATGGCCCCAGTTGTCGTCATAGTTCAGGGGCTTCTCGACGCAGACGTCGATCCCGCCGATCGCGTCGACCAGCGCCTTGGTGGCATTGATCTTGAGAACGATGTAGCGGTCGAACCCGGGCAGCCCAAGGAACTGAGCGACCACGGCCTGGGACTCCTTGACGCCCCCCTCCGTGAACGCGGCGTTGATCTTGCCGTGGCCCTGGCCCTGCGGCAGCTGCACCCACATGTCACGCGGAACGGAGACGACGCTCACGACGCGCGACGGGAAGTCGAGCGCGACGGCCATGATCGTATCCGAGCGGTCGTTCTTGGTGTAGAGGATATCGCGATCGGTCCAGTTATCGTCCGTGCCCAGCACCAGCAGGTAGATGCGGGACTTGCCGAAGAGCGACTCCGGCGAGGGAACGAAGATGCGAGTGACCGCATCGGTGATCGCGTGGCGGTCGACGATCAGGAAGCCCAAGAGGCCCGCGAAGGCGACCAGCGCGGCCAGTGCGATCCGCCTTACGAGCCTCCCGCGGGCAGATTGAGGCGCCGGGGGCTCGAGATGCTTACCACCCATCTGTTCCATACCGCCGCATATTGTAGCACACGGGGCCTACGCCCCGAAGCGCCTCTGGCGGCTCTGGAAGTCGACGATCGCCTGCGCGAAGGTCTCCCGGTTGAACGCCGGCCAAAAGATCGGCGTGACCCAGAGCTCCGTGTAGGCCACTTGGTAGAGGAGGAAATTCGAGAGGCGCATCTCGCCGCCCGGACGGATCAGCAGGTCGGGGTCGGGGTAATCGGCGGTGAACAGATACGAAGCCAGCGTCGGCTCGTCGATAGCGCCGGGGTCTAGCCTTCCTGCGCGAACGTCCGCCGCCAGCGCGCGGGTCGCCTGGAGCAGCTCCGAGCGCGCGCTGTAGTTCACGGCCAGATTCAAAACCACATCGCGATTGCCGGCGGTCTCCAGCATCAGACCGTCCAGCGCCTCCACGCAGGCGCGCGGCAGCGCGCGGTAGTCGCCGATCACGTTCACGCGCACGCCGTTGCGCTTGAGCTCAGCCAGCTCGTTGCTCGCGAAGAGAACGCACAACTCCATGAGCAGCGAGATCTCGTGAGGATCGCGGTTCCAGTTCTCCGTGGAGAATCCGTAGACCGTCAGGATCGGGATTCCCCAATCCTTGCAGAAGCGCGTGGCCTCGCGCAACGCGATGATGCCGCGCCGGTGGCCCTCCACCGCGGGCAGATGCCGTTCGCGCGCCCAGCGACGGTTGCCGTCCATGATGATGGCGACGTGCCGCGGCATGCGCTCGCGGTCGATCGCGGCGTACGGCGTCTGTTTGGGAGCGGTAGCCCCGACGCGACTCAACATCTTCACGTGGTGGCGAGGCCCGGAATGGGATTCGCCGCCGTGTTCCGCCCCTTCGCTGCGCCGTGCTGCACGTCGCGAACGACGGCCTCGAGCACGTCGACATAGGCCAGGAAGCGCGAGCGCCCGGTGCGGGTGATCCTGCAGATCGTGGTGGGTCTTCCGCCCTTAGTGACGCGCTCCAGGGAGATGATCCGCATATCGGAGAGTGCCTGCAAGTGGCGGCTCAGATTGCCGTCCGTCAGATCGCAGGCCCGCTGCAGCTCAGAGAAGCTCATGCCTTCCGGATGCGCGGTGAGACATGTGCAGACGGCCAGGCGTCCGCGCTCGTGGAAGATGCGCTCGAGGCCGTTGTAGGCGAAGCGCCCCTCATTGTTGCCGCGGCTCATCGCGCCTGCCCCTCTGCCCGCTCGTGGGCGAGCAGCCAGCCGATCCACAGCATGCCGAAGCCGAAGCCGATGGGCATGACCCACCATGAGAGGGCGAGCGCATGGTTGGGGGATAGGAGCAGCGCCGCCCCGGCCAGCATGTAGCCCAGTGCCACGACGGCCATTCCGCTCGGAATCATCCCCCGCGACGCGAAAAGGCCGGTGCCGTAGCTCGCGAACCAGAGGCCGGGCAGCAACGCCCCGCCGCCGACGTCGATCAGGGCCAGGCTGAGCATCGCGGAGAGGCTGATCGCGGGCAGGATGGTGGCGCCGACCGTGCGCGTCTGGCGACGCTCGCGGTCGTCGGCGATCCGCCAGTACCACATCGCCAAGGCACCGTAGTTGATCGCCAAGCCCAGCGCCAAGCAGCCCAGCCAGATGGTGAGATAGACGTGGAATTGCTGCGGCGTGGAGGGATGCGGAGCGAGGCCGCGCTGCAGGCCGCCCGCGACCAATGCCGCCAATCCGCTGAGGGCGGCCGCCCCGCCCGAGTACCCCTTGAAGCGCTGGCAACCGGCCAGGCGCTCGCGAACCTCTTCCAGATCCGAGAGTGCGCGTGCTATCTCCATACCTGCCACTTTATAGCGCAAAGCAAGCGCCCCTGCAAGGGTCCCTATGCCCAAAACTCACCGCACCGGAGCATCCATTACTTTGTACCGCAAAGTTTGCCGCTTGTCAACCCCGACGCCAGCTCGCTGGCAGTGCTCTTGCGCACCCGCTTAGCGATAGTTAACGAACTGCAACGGCAACTCGTAGTCCAGAGCCTTCATCAGGGTAATGACCTTCTGGAGTTCGTCCTTGTCCTTCCCGGAGACGCGGATCTGCTCATCTTGGATCTGCGCGTTGACCTTGAGCTTCGCCGCCTTGATCCTCTCGATCAGCGGCTTGGCTTTCTCCTTGGGGATGCCTTGTTTGATGGTGATGACCTGACGCAGCGTGCCCCCGCTGGCCGGCTCCGTCTTGCCGTACTCGAAGGCCTTCAGTGAGAGGCCGCGCTTGACCGCCTTGCTCTGCACGATGTCGACGACGTTCTTCAGTTTCATCTCGTCGTCGGCGACGATCGTGATCTGCATGCCCTTGCGCTC
>JAGWST010000068.1 GCA_028869325.1 bacterium
ATTCGCGGATGTAGATCAGCGCATCGAGCACGGCCGCGTGCTCCGGGAGATCGACGCTAAAGCTCTGATACGTCTTGCGCGCGGCGTGCTCGTACGGCGGTAGCGGCGGCGGCGCCGGCTCCCCTTCCAGCGTGCGCTCGGGGTCGTAGCGCCCGACGACGATCGTCCATTCCATCCGCTGCACTCTCTCCTTGCTGCCTTGCTGCCCCTAGTACGTGCGGACCTCCGGCTGCCATTGGGTGATGGTCACGGGAAGGTACTCGGGATCGGGCTGTCCGTAGACGATCAGCACGTGCTTGAGCCAGGCGGCGTCATCGCGGTTGGGGTAGTCGGTACGGTAGTGGGCGCCCCGGCTCTCTGTACGCGCGAGCGCGCTGCGCAGCGTGGCCTCCGCGCAGTCGAGCATGAAGCCCAGCTCCAGCACGAAGGTCAGCGCCTGATTGTAGACGCGTCCCTTGTCGCCCACCGAGACACGCTGGTAGCGCTCCTGCAGCGAGCGGATCGTCCGCAGCGCGCTCTCCAGCCCCGCGGCGTCGCGCACCACGGCGACGTGGCGGTCCATCGTCTGCCCCATCTCCAAGCGCAGCCGCGCATGCGTCTCGCCCCCGTAGGGGCGCTCCAACAGCGATTGCATGCGCCGCTGCTCGGTGGCCAGCAGCAGCTCTCCGCCGCTGCTGCGCGGCGTCTCCTTGGCGTACGCGGCGGCATCGGCGCCGGAGTGGCGCCCGAAGACCAGCGTATCCAGCAGCGAGTTCGCCCCCAGACGGTTGCCGCCGTGCAGGCTCACGCAGGCGCACTCGCCGGCGGCGTAGAGTCCCGGCACGCGCGTGCGACCCTTCACGTCGGTCTTGATCCCACCCATGATGTAGTGCATGCCCGGGCGAACGGGCACCGGGTCGGTGATCATGTCGACGTCCGCGTAGTCGAGCGCCAATTCATGGATCTGCGGCAGCTTGCGCAGCAGCACGTCGCGCCCCAGGTGGCGGCAGTCGAGCAGCACGCAGCCGTCGACTCCGCGCCCCTGCGCGATCTCCTCCGTCTCGGCACGCGAGACCACGTCGCGCGAGGCCAGCTCCAGCTTGTTGGGCGCATAGCGCTGCATGAAGCGCTCGCCCTGGCCGTTGAGCAGATAGGCGCCCTCGCCGCGCGCCGCCTCCGAGAGGAGGAAGCCGTTGCCCTTGAGCGTGGTGGGGTGGTATTGCACCATCTCCATGTCCATCATGGGCGCGCCGGCGCGGTAGGCCAGCGATATGCCGTCGCCCGTACAGATGAGCGCGTTGGTGCTAGGCTCGAAGACGCGGCCCATGCCGCCCGTGCAGACGATGACGGCCTTGCCGCGCAATAGATGGAGATCGCCGTGCAGCATATCCAGCGCCACCACGCCGCGACAGCCGCCCTCTTCCATCAGCAGCGTGGTGGCGAACCACTCCTCGTAGACCCGCACGCCAGCCTTGAGCACTTGATCGTAGAGGGTGTAGAGGAGCGCCTGCCCCGTGATGTCGCCCACGAAGTAGGTGCGCGCCTTCGATGCGCCGCCAAAGGCGCGCGTGCCCAACTTGCCCGTCTCGTCGCGATAGAAGATGACTCCCATGTGCTCCATCTCGATGATGTCGCCGGGGGCCTCGCGGCAGAGAATCTCTACGGCATCCTGATCGGCGAGGTAGTCGGCGCCCTTGACGGTATCAAAGGCGTGCAGCTCCCACGAGTCACCGGGCGCAAGCGCGGCGTTGATGCCGCCCTGCGCGGCATTGGAGTGGCTGCGAACCGGGTGGACCTTTGAGACCACGGCGACGTCGACGCCGCCGCGCGCCGCCTCCAGCGCCGCACGCATCCCGGCGAGGCCGGCGCCCAACACCACGACATCGTGATCGAAAACCATGGCTCTGCTGCCGTTCTGCCTGGCAGCGGCGCCTCATGCGAGGCGTGCGGACGCCCACCCGGCGACGATGCCTGGTGGCTGCTTACTTGACGGCGAAGAGCGGCGTCATCGGGCGCACGCCGTCGCGCCAGTCCGCGGCGCCGTTCGGGTAGGCGTAGATGCCGAAGGCGTCGTCGATGCTGCGCAGCAGCGCGTAGTGGTTGTACGGCGTCGCGTCGATCCGATGGCGCGGGCCGTGGTTGGTGATGACGATGGTGGGGATGCGGCCGCCGCCTTGATTGGCGCGGCGCGACGGGCCGGAGCCGCAGCAGCCCTGGGCTCCGAAGGCGCGCTCGCTATCGTCGCTCTCGTCCCAGGTGATCACGATCGCGGCGTTTGCGGCCGCGCGCCAGATCGGCGAGGCCTCGATCTCGCCGACCAGCCGCTTGGCCACGCGATCCCCGCGCGCGATGCGCCGCTGCACGTTCGCGCTCCGGCAGTCCGCGGGCACGTTGGGTCCACGCAGCCCGTGCATATCGTCGCATTGGTCGGGGACGACGAAGGCGAACGCCGGAAGATCGCCGGAGGCAAGATCGCGCTCCAGACGCGAGAGCGGCGCAATATGCCGCGCCAGCGTTGCGCGTAGGCCGGAGAAGTTGAGGAACGGATTGTGCTTGGAGGCGTAGAGCGCCGCAGGCTCGCTGGCCGTCGCGCCGCTGAAGATGGCCCGCGGGCGGGTGGGATCGTATGCGCCGAAGTAGCCGCGCCACGAGATGCCCGCCTGCTGGAGCTGCGATGCCAGATTGGGGCCGGCGATGGTGTGATCGACATAGCCCGGTCTCTCCGAGCCGGCGCAGTGGGGATCGCTCATCCCCGGCTTGCAGTAGAACGCGTCGTCGTCTTGGATGCCGAAGGTATCGCCGCCGATCATCGCCACGTAGTTCGGCTCGCTGGGATGCGTCTCGGCGAAGAACGATGTTGCGTTGCCGTAGTCGCGCGCCAGGGCGGTGAAGCTCGGCGCGTTGGCGTTGCCGATGATGGCGCTGAAGCCCTCGTTCTCCTCGACGATCACGATGACGTGCTGGTAGCGGGGGAAGGCCAGGTCGGCGGGCCTGGGGTCGCGCGAGACGGCGGCGCCGGCGGGCATGGCCAGTGCCGCCGCCAGCAGGAGCACCGGAGCGAGCGTGCGGAGGTTCGTCATGAGCACCATCGTACGACGGCCGCCTTAAGAACCGGCTAAATCGTCAGCATGGCGCCGAGTCTTCGCCCGCGTGGCGCCCGTTAGATGTCGTAATACAGGAAGAACTCGTAGGGGTGCGGGC
>JAGWST010000069.1 GCA_028869325.1 bacterium
CCTCAACGTCAAGTTCGATCGCTCGGTCTCGGTGCAGGAGGTTCGCGCCGCGCTCGCCTCTGTGCCGGTGACGCAGCCCGACGGGAAGAGGGTCACGACCGATCTCTCCAGCGCCGAGATAACCCTGGCGACCAAGCCGGGCGACACGCAGCCGAACGACCGCGCGGTCGTCCAGACGCAACAGGCGCTGGGCTCCGACCCGGGCGCCGTCTTCCAAGCGCTGGCGAAGGCCGCGCCCGTCGATCGCAAAGACTCCGAGGTCAACTCCGTCGGCCCCGCGCTCTCGCGTGAGTACCTGCTGAAGGCCGTCGAGGCGCTGGTCATCGCGATCGGCATTCAGTTCATCTACATCGCCTTCCGCTTCGGCTGGAACTACATCTTCGGCGTCGTCACGGTCATCGCGTTGTTGCGCGATGCGTTCATGATGGTCGGCCTCTACGCCCTCTTCAACCAGCGGGCGGACGATGCGTTCCTGGCGGCACTGCTGACGGTCATCGGCTACTCGGTCATGGACACGATCGTGATCTTCGACCGAATCCGCGAGAACACCAAGCTGATGGTGGGCGAGTCCTATCGCAAGATCGTGAACGTCTCGATCCTGCAGACGATGACGCGCTCGATCAACACGCTGGCCACCGTGGTGGTCACGCTGGTGGCCCTGCTGGCCTTCGGCGGCGAGACCCTCAAAGGCTTCGCCTTCGCGCTGCTCGTCGGCATCGTCTCCGGCGGCTACCATTCGATCTTCTTCTCCGCGCCGTTGGTTGAGGCGCTGCGCGAGAAGCAGCTGGAGAAGGCGCGCAAGCAGCGCGCGGAGGCGCGCGCAGCCGGCGAGGCCACCAAGCCCAAGAGCGCGCTGGACGAGCACGAGCGCGACGATCTGGCCATCTCGCAGGCACGGCGCGAGCGGCGCGCGCGTGCGAAAGTCGAGCGCCAACGCGGCGGCGGCGCACGTCCCGCACGCTACAAGCGCAGGCGTCCTGCCGGCGAGGCGCGCCTGGAGGGTGCCTTCGATGCCGCCGAGCCCACGGAGGGCGAGGAGGAGTTCGTCGATCCGCTCGATGCTCAGCGCGCCGGCCTGCACGAGCACGAGATGGAGCTGGGACACGAGCCGATCCACCTGCACCTCGACGAGGAGTCGGCCTCGCCGAACGAACCCGCAAAGCATCGCGAAGGCTGATAAGGAGCCGGCGGCGCGAGGGGCCGGCTTCCCTGCTCGGCGAACCCTCGGCTAGCACCACGGGTGTTCCGGAGGGCTCTTTGGGATGGCGAAGGCGAGTTATGTCAGCGGTCCATCCGATCGTCCGCTTATCGGCGAGACGATCGGCCATTTCTTCGACCGGATCGCGATCGAGCACGGCGACCGCGAGGCGTTGGTCTCGCGTCACCAGGGCCAGCGTTACACCTACGCGGAGCTCAAGTCGGCCACCGACCGCCTGGCCAAAGCCTGCATCGCCGCCGGCATCGCCAAGGGCGAGCGCGTCGGCATTTGGTCGCCCAACAACGCAGAGTGGGTGATCACGCAGTTCGGCACGCCGAAGGCCGGGGTCATCCTCGTCAATATCAACCCCGCCTATCGCACCAGCGAGCTGCAGTACGCGTTGCGCCAGAGCGGTTGCTCGCACCTCGTCGTCGCGGAGCGCTTCAAGAGCAGCGACTATCTGGAGATGCTCTCGGAGGTGCGTGGGACGCTGCCCGATCTGCGCGGCGTCGTGGTGCTGGGCAACGAGAAGGTTCCCGATAGCTGGACTTGGGAGGAGTTTCTCGCGCTCGGCGACGCGATCACGGACGAGCAGTTGCGGGCGCGGCAGGACGAGTGCGACTTCGACGACGCCATCAATATCCAGTACACCTCGGGAACCACGGGCTTTCCCAAGGGCGCTACCCTCTCGCATCACAATATTCTCAACAACGGCCTCTTCATCGGCGAGGCGCTGCGCTACACGCCCGAGGACCGCGTCTGCATCCCCGTGCCCTTCTACCATTGTTTCGGCATGGTGCTGGGCAACTTGGCCTGCGTAACGCACGCCTCGGCGATGGTGCTGCCAAACGACGCGTTCGATCCGCTCTCGTGCCTGGAGACGGTGCAGGAGGAGCGCTGCACCTCCCTCTACGGCGTGCCGACGATGTTCATCGCCGAGCTGGATCACCCGCGCTTCAAGGAGTTCGACCTGCGCACGCTGCGCACGGGCATCATGGCGGGCTCGCCGTGCCCGATCGAAGTGATGAAGCGCGTCATCAACGAGATGCACATGAGCGAGGTGACCATCTGCTACGGCATGACGGAGACCTCGCCGGTTTCGACGCAGTCGCACGTCGACGATCCGCTCGAGAAGCGGGTTTCCACCGTCGGGCAGATCCATCCGTTCGCGGAGATCAAGATCGTCGACCCCGCCACCGGGCAGACGGTTCCGCGCGGCAAGGCGGGCGAGCTCTGCACGCGCGGATACCTCGTGATGCTGGGCTACTGGAACAACCCGCAGGCCACGGCGCAGGCGATCGATCGCGAGCGCTGGATGCACACGGGCGACTTGGCCACGATGGACGAGGAGGGCTTTATCAACATCGTGGGCCGTATCAAGGACATGATCATCCGCGGCGGCGAGAACGTCTATCCCCGCGAGATCGAGGAGTTCCTCTACACGCACCCTAAGATCGCCGACGTGCAAGTCATCGGCGTGCCCGACGTGAAGTACGGCGAGGAGATCTGCGCCTGGGTCAAGCTGCGCGAGGGCCAGACGGCAAGCGAAGAGGAGATCAAGGAGTTCTGCAAGGGCAAGATCGCGCACTTCAAGGTCCCGCGCTTCGTGAAGTTCGCCGAGGCCTTCCCGATGACGGTCACCGGCAAGATCCAAAAGTTCAAGATGCGCGAGATCTCGACGGCGGAGCTAGGCCTCGAATCCGCCGCCTCCGTCAAGACCGCGTAGCGCTACGGCGAGCGGAGGGCGACCGTCAGCGCGCTAGGTCGCGGTGGGCGGGATAGCCGGGGATGCCGTCGGCTTGGAGCACGGCGTCGACGATCGCGCGCTCCATGGCGTGAGCGGCGAGAGCGGCGACGACATCGAGCGGCACGTCCAGGTCGCCGGTGGATGCGGAGAAGACGGTGTCGCCGTCCTGCGAGGTGTGCACGGGGACGATCGTGCGCGCGAAGGCGTCGTGCGTCACCTGCGCCAG
>JAGWST010000006.1 GCA_028869325.1 bacterium
TCGCGTTGCGCGCGGCGATGCCGCCCTCCATGACGGCGACGTGCGTGTAGAGCTGGCTGCCGCTGGCGTGGCCGATCGCATCGCCGATGGCGAAGACCCCGTCCGCGCTCGTGCGCATGGTGGGATCGACGTCGATCCATCCCGCGGGCGTCGTAGCGATCCCGGCGCGCGCAGCGTCCAGGGCCGCGGCGTTGGCCTCGCGTCCGATGGCCATGAGCACCTCGTCCGCTGGAAAGCGCCGCTCGTGTCCGTCGACCGCCGCTACCACGATCCGCGGCGCGTTTCCGTCGCCGGTCTGGCCGCGCTCCACGCGCAACACGCTCGCATGCGGCACCATCTCTAGGCCTTCTTTGGCCAGATACGCCGTGAGCGCAGCGCCGATATCGGGATCCTCGTGCGGCAGCACGCGATCGCCGCGGAAGAGCACCGTCACCGCGCTGCCGAAGCGCGCGAACATCTGCGCGAACTCCATGCCGATCGGCCCGGCACCGACGACCACTAGCCGGTGAGGTAGGCGCTGGAGCTCCATGATCGAGCCATTGGTGAGATAGCCCGCCTCCCGCGCACCCGGGATCGTCGGCGTGGCGGGGCGCGAGCCCGCGGCCACGATGACCGAAGACGCGGAGAGTTGGCGTCCATCGTCGAGGACGATCGTGCGGGCGTCGGCGAAGCGCGCCTCGCCGTGAATGAGATCGAGGCGCTCGGCATCTTCCAGCGAGTGTGTCAGGCGGCCGACCACATCGGCCACCACCGCGTTCTTGCGTGCGATCACCTGCGGAAAGTCGACGCTCACGCCGTGCACGGAGAAACCGAAGTCAGCGTTCTGCGGACGGCGCGCCAGGTGAATCAGTTCGGCGGTCCTGACCAGGGCCTTGGTGGGGATGCACCCCACGTTCATTCAGGTGCCGCCAATCTTGGAGCGCTCGACCAGCGCAACGCGCATACCTTGTTCGGCGGCGGCGAAGGCGGCTGAGACGCCGCCCATCCCCGCCCCGATGACGATCAGGTCGTAACGATCCACGTTGTTGTCCTTCCGGTTACGGATGCGCGGCGAAGTTCGCGATTCGGGACCAGGTTGCGGCTGGAGCGCCGTCGACGCCGACGATCCGTCCCCGCGCGTCGATGAGGTAATAGATGTCCGGGTAGGCGTGCGGGTCGAGCGCGCGGGTCTGTACTTCGGTGGCCTCGCCCCAGTACCAATTGGGGGACGCGGCCGCCATACCGGCGGCTTTGCGAAACGCGGCCAGCGGAGGGCCCGGATACCCTAGGTCCTGTGCGACTTCCAACTGTACGACGCTGACGCCGCGAGCGCGCAGGTCGGCGATATGCTGCGCCATGACGGCGGTGCCGCCTTGGCAGGAGGAGCACCAGGTAGCCATCAGCCACAGGACGTAGGGGCGGCCACGAAGCGCCGCGGGCGTCAGAACCTTACCGTCAATCAAGCGATAGCTGAACAGCGGCACGGAAGCGCCCACGGAGAGATCGCCCGACGCAGCGGCGGACTGCGGGAACCAGACCGCGAGGGCGAGGAGCATACCGGCGAATACGAGGCAGCACGCGTGCAATCGGCGGATGAGATTGGTCATGGTCATCGTTTCTCCGGCGCGAGCGCGCAGCAAGACGTGAGGTTGTAGGCGGCAAGCCAGACCGAGAGTAACACCAAGCCGATCGACACGGCGACGGACGCCGCAGCGTGCACGGCGAAGAACGCCTGGAAGACGCCACTGGTACGGAAGATCGTCGGTACCGAGACGCCTACGGCTGCCAAGATCAGCGGAATCACGGGCGTGCAGCAGAGACTGCTGGGGAGCGTGGCGTCGCGAGCATCACTACGGGTCTAGCGAGTGGCGCTGCACGGGCCAAGCTGACTGCGCCGCGGGAGAGCACCTACGGCGCATGCGCCAAACGAGCCACGTTGCAGCGGCACCACAGAGGACGAGAACCGCGATCGCGGGCACCGCGATGCGTGTACCGTACGCGCCTATCGTGCCGAGTCCGATCAAGAGACCGCTAGCGACCACCAGTGGGCCCAGGCAGCACGTGGCGGCCGCGAGCACAGCGAGTGCGACTACGGCTCCGTCCAGGACGCGCCCCGCTTTCACGATGGCTTCCCGGCAGCCGGGAGCCGGGTGCACGCGGCGATGTGCGAGGCGTTGTCCGCCACCACCGCTTGCGCAAGCTCGAGGATCTTACGGACCCGGCGGTCGGTCA
>JAGWST010000070.1 GCA_028869325.1 bacterium
CGCGCGCCTTGCGCTAGCGCGCCGTCTACTGCGACTTGGCTCGAGAGCGCCGATCGCAGCTCTCGCAGAAGTACGAGAGCTTGTTGTCCGTGTCGTAGATCGAATTGGAGAAGTACATCACGCAGCGCGCGTTGTAGCAGTGCTTCAGCCCGAAGGCGTGGCCCAGCTCGTGGACGCATTCCTTGAGCGTGCGCTGGAAGAGCGTGTTCTCGTTGGGCTCGTCGCCGTAGAAGTCGGATCGCAGGCGGTGCAGGGAGACCACCGCGACCTGCTCGTGCTCGTTGGCATCGCCGAAGATGAAGTTGTGCGAGGTCTTGTAGAGGTCGAAATGCGTGAGGGCAAGGACGTGACCCGGTCCGGGGCGGACGGCCTGGACTTTCGAGACGACCGTATTGAGGAAGAACTGTTTGCGGGTAGGATTGATGGAGCTCGCCGGGAGCGTTAGACTCTTCTCCACCGCGAATTCGTAGAGAAAGCGCTCCTCCAGACAGAGGGCGAGCCGGGAAAGAAAGGAAGGATCGAATTCGTTGATCGGGACGATGTGGATTCGGCTCACGCATCACCTCGTGGGCGCGGACTTCTCGGGCTGGCCGGCGTGATCCTCGGCATCGGCATCGATCTGGCCGAGGTGGAGCGCTATCGCTTCGACGAGCGGCGTAGGGCGTGGTTCGCCCGCCGCATCTACACGCCGTACGAGATGGAGTATGCGTCGCGCAAACGCTATCCGGAGGAGCGTCTCGCGGGCTTCTTCGCGGCAAAGGAGGCGGCACGCAAGGCATTCGGCCGCTGGATCCCATGGCGCGAGGTGGGCGTCGTGCACTTACGCAGCGGCAAGCCGACGTTGGCCTTCAGCGGCGGCAGCGCCTCGCTGATGGAGCGCAGCGGTGCGCGCTCACTGCATTTGGCGATCACACACACGAGCGGAAATGCTTGCGCCGTGGTCGTCTTGGAGGGATAGCGCAGATGCACGTGTTGACGCGCGCGGAGATGCAGGCGGCCGACAGCGCGGCGGCCAGCGTGGTGTCTGGCGGCGAACGTGCGCTGATGGCCAATGCCGGCGCGGCGCTGGCGGAGGTCTGCGCGGCGTACGCGCCGGCCGGCGCGCACATCGTCTGCTTCGCGGGGCGAGGAAACAACGGCGGTGACGGGGCGCTCGCGCTGGCAGAGCTCTCCGAGACGCATCACTGCTCGCTCTATCTGATCGCCGAGCGCGACGAGCTAGGGCCCTCGGCGCGCATCGCCGTCGAGCACGCGGCGGAGCGCGGCGTTGCCGTGGCGCAGCTCTCCTCACACCCGGGAGCACTGCTCGCCGGCGCCGATCTCGCCGTGGAGGCGATCGTCGGCACGGGGAGCCGTCTCCCGCTCTCCCCGCAGATGACCAGCGTCGTAGCGGCGCTCAACGCCTTCGACGGACCCGTGATCGCCTGCGACATCCCTGCCGGCATCGACGCCGATAGCGGCGCCGTGCCGGAGGTTGCCCTGAAGGCGCGCGCGACGCTCGCGCTGGGCGCGATGAAGCGCGGCCTGCTGGTGGAGCCGGGACGCAGCCACGCCGGTGAGCTCTGGATCGCCGAGATCGGCTTTCCCGAGCGTCTGCTCGACACGTACGAGCTTACCTGGCGAGCCTGGGAGCTCGCGACGTTTGCGCGCGCGCTGCCGCAACGCGAGCCACGCGCCGACAAGTATGCGGCGGGCCACGTGATGATCGTCGCCGGCAGCGGCGATTTTCCCGGCGCCGCCGTCCTCTGTGCGCGCGCCGCCGCGCGCGCCGGAGCAGGCTACGTGACGCTCTTCACGCCGCCCGAGGCGGTCGCCGCGGCACGTGCGCATCTGGTAGAGCAGATCGTGCGCCCTCTGCCGGAGGATGCCGAAGAGCTGCTGCGCGCGCTGCGGCCGGCAAGCGCCGTGGCCATCGGCCCTGGACTCGGTCGCGCGCCCGAGACGCAGAGCCTGGTCCGCGCGCTCTGCGCCGTGGAGCGCCCGCTGGTGGTCGACGCCGACGCCATCTCCGCGCTGACCGGCCATCTGGAGCTCCTGGCCGGGAAGATGGCGGTGATCACGCCGCACGCCGGCGAGTTCGCGCGCCTGGTCGAACGGCGGCGCGACGAGATCGAAAGCGATCCATCGGCAGCGGCGCGCACGTTTGCGGCGGCGCATCCGAAAGGCCCGGCGTTGGTGCTCAAGGGCTCGCCGACGATCTTGACCTGCGACGGTTTCGCCGCGCGCCTGGGTTGGGCGGGAACGAACGCGCTGGCCAGCGCCGGCACGGGCGACGTTCTCACGGGAGTGATCGCCGCATTGATGGCACGCGGGCTGACGGCCTACGAAGCGGCCGAGGTGAGTGTCTTCTGGCATGCGCTGGCTGGACGCGTGGCGGAGAGTCACCACCCGGGCGGCGTCTTGGCCATGGACGTCTGCGAGGCGCTGCCCGCCGTCGTCGCGCTGGCGCGCGCGACCCTCGAAGCGCACGGCAGGCATGCTCTCGCACGCCGCGTACTCCCGCGCCTGTGAGGGAGACACTCTCCGTGCGGCTCGAGACGCCGCGCCTGATCGTACGGACGCCCGTGACGAGCGACGCCATGCGCCTGCGCGCGTACATGGCGGAGAACCGCGCGCACTTCGAGCCGTGGGACCCTGCGCCGCCCGACGGCTTCTACACGGAGGCGTTCTGGATCGTGCGCTGCGATCAGTATCAGCGCGAGATGGCGGAGGGCCAGGCCCTGCGCCTCATCTATCTCGCGCGGGCCGATGCCGATGGCCCGATCGTCGGCATCGCCAACTTCTCTAATATCGTGCGCGGCATCTTTCAGGCGTGCTATCTGGGCTATAGCATCGATCGGCGCTACGAGGGGCGCGGCCTGATGCGCGAGGGCCTGCAGGCCGCCATCGGCTACGTCTTCGACGAGCTAGGGCTGCACCGCATCATGGCCAACTATCAGCCCACCAACGAGCGCAGCGGGAACCTCCTGCGGCGCCTGGGTTTCACAATCGAGGGCTACGCGCGCGACTACCTGTACGTCAATGGCGCGTGGCGTGACCACATCCTGACGTCGCTGACCAGGCCCTAGTGGAAGTGGCGAGCCGAGGTGCCGCGCGCCAGATCGCCGATCTCCAGCGGCGTCAATTCGGCCGCGATCAGATGGAGCACGCCCTGCTCGATCTGCAGCACGCCCTCCACGACCAGCGCCTCCGACATGCGCACCACGCGCCGGAAGCGCTCGTAGACCTTCGGCTTCACGACCACGTTGACCACGCCCGTCTCATCCTCCAGCGTCAGGAAGACGAAACCCTTGGCCGTGCCCGGCCGCTGGCGCGTGATGACCAGGCCGCCCACTCGCGCGCGCACGCCGTCGCGCAGGCGCGCCAATCCCACCGCGCTGTGGACGCGCTTGCGGCGTAGATGGCCGCGCACATAGGAGACGGGGTGGCGTTTGGTCGTGAGGCCTAGGCCCCAAAAGTCCAGCGCCGTCTCCTCCGGCTCACTGGGCGGCGCCAGCGGCGCGCGCTGCTCCTCCACGTCCATCAAGCGCCCCAGATCGCCGCGATCCTCGCGTTCCACCAACGCCGCCACCTCCCAGAGCGCGCACCGGCGATCGCCGTACCACGGCGCGAAGGCGCCCACGGAGGCTAGGCTCTCCAACGCCGCGCGCGGCAGCCGCGTGCGGCGCGCGAACTCCACCAGGTCGGCGAACGGGTGGCCCTCCGCTAGCGCGCTCTCGACGCGCTCGCGCTGGCACTCGCCGATCGCACGCACCATGTGATAGCCCAGGCGCACCGCGCCGTCACTCTGCACGTGCGTCCACCACGTGCTGGCGTTGACGCACGGCGGGTGGACCGTGATGCCATGGCGCTTGGCGTCGTTGACGATGCTGCTGGTGCTGTAGAAACCCATCGGCTGCGCGCTGAGCAGCGCCGCGGTGAAGATGGCCGGATGGTGGCGCTTGAGATAGGCCGAGGCATAGACCAGCAGCGCGAAGCTGGCCGCATGCGACTCGGGGAAGCCGTAGTCGGCGAAGCCTTGGAGCATTTGGAAGAGGCGCTCGGAGGCCTCGCGATCGATACCGTTGCGCGCCATGCCCTCGATGAGCTTGGGATAGAGCTCGGTCATGCGCTCGCGCGAGCGCTTGTTGCCCATCGCGCGGCGCAGCTGATCGGCCTGCCCCGCCGAGAAGCCGGCGGCCTCGATGGCCAGCCGCATGCCTTGCTCTTGAAAGAGCGGAACGCCCAACGTGCGTTCCAAGACGGGCTTGAGCTTGGGATGCGGATAGGTGACGGGCTCCAAGCCGCCGCGACGGCGCAAAAAGGGATGGATCATCTCGCCCTGGATCGGCCCCGGGCGGATGATGGCGACCTGCATCACCAGATCGTAGAAGTTGCGCGGCCGCAGGCGCGGCAGCATCGCCATCTGCGCTCGGCTCTCCACTTGAAAGACGCCCACCGAGTCGGCCTCGCAGAGCATGTCGTACGTCGCCGTATCATCCGCTGGAATCGTATGCAGCTCCAGCGGCGTATCCGCGTGGAGACGATTGTGCATCGCCAAAGCGTCGCGCAGGAGCGAGAGCATGCCCAGACCCAGCAGATCGACCTTCACCAAGCCCAAGTCGGCCAGATCGTCCTTGTCCCACTGCACCACGCTGCGGTCGCGCATGGTGGCCCACTCCACCGGCGCCACCTCGATCAACGGATCGCGCGTGAGGAGCATGCCGCCGGAGTGGATGCCCAAGTGGCGCGGATAGCCGTCGATGCGCCGGCAGAGCGCGAAGAGGAGAGCGGGATGAGGGGCAGGATTTGGCGACTCGCCGGCGTCGTACTCCTTGGCGATCGCATCGACTTGCGCCAGCGAGAGGCCCAGCGCCTTGCCGACGTCGCGGATCGCGCTGCGCGTGCGATAGGTGATCACCTCGGCTACCATCGCGGCATGGGCGCGGCCGTAACGCTCGTAGACGTACTGGATCACGCGCTCGCGATCTTGGTGGGCAAAGTCGATGTCGATGTCCGGCACCTCGGCGCGATCCTCGGAGAGGAAGCGCTCGAAGAGCAGGCCGTGGCCGATGGGATCGACGGCGGTGATGCCCAGACTGTAGCAGACGGCGGAGTTCGCGGCGCTGCCGCGCCCCTGGCAGAGAACCTCCAGCCGATGCGCCATGCGCACGATGTCCCACACCACCAAGAAGTAGCCGGCGAGGTCGAACTTGGCGATGACGCCCAGCTCGTAGTCGATCTGGCGCTCCACCTCGCGCGGGAGCGGCGCGCCGTAGCGCTGTGCCGCGCCCTCGAAGACCAGATGGCGCAGATAGGTCTGCGCGCTCGCGAATCCCTCGGGCAGTGGGAAGAGCGGAAACTGCCCCTCCAAACGGTCCAACGCAAAGGTGCAGGCATCGGCGATCTCGCGCGTGGCGGCCAGCGCCTCGGGATAGGGGGCGAAGAGACGCGCCATCGCCGCCGCGTCTTTGAGGTAGGCCTCGGCGTTCGGCCCCAGCAGCGTGCCGGCCGCCGCAAGCGTCGTCTTCGCGTGCACGCAGGTCAGCACGTCGCAGAGCTGCCGATCCTCGCGCACGGCGTAGCGCACGCCGTTGGTGACCACGTAGGGCATGCGCAGGCGCCGTGCCAGCGTTACCGCACGCCGGATCAACGCACCGTCTTCCGGACGCAGGTGGTGCTGCAGCTCCAGATAGGCGCGATCCCCAAAGAGCTCGCGCAGCCGCTGCGCACGCTCCTCTTCCCGGCGCGCCTCCTGCGGCGGCGGCCACCCCGAGAGCGCGATCAGTCCCTCGCCTCGATCCTCGAAATCATCCCAGCGCAGGCGCGCATCGCCCTTCTTGCCCCGCAGCTGCGCCGTAGAGATCGTATGGCAGAGGTTGGCATAGCCGCCGCGCGTCTGTGCCAGCAGCACCACGCTTCCGCCTTCCTCCAGCGTGAGCTCGGCGCCGACGATCGGCTTGATGCCCGCGCCGCGCGCCGCCTTGCAGAGGCGCACGGCGCCGTAGAGGCCGTCGCGATCGGTGAGAGCTAGCGCCCACAGTCCAAGCGCTGCGGCGCGTTGCGCCAGCTCCTCGGGGTGCGCCGCCGCCTGCAAGAACGAGAAGTTGGACCACGCGTGCAGCTCCGCGTACTCGGTCACCTCCCCTCGCTCAGGCATAACTCCCGAGCACGTACCAGCGCGCGCCGGCGCGCGCGATGCGCAGAATGGCGCCGCCGCCGGTCTGCACGTCGTAGTCGTCGCGCTCGCTGCCCTGCCTCCACCAGCACTCGGCCGTGCGCCACGGGCCGGCCACCTCCACGATGTCGTCGCCGTCCACCGCGCAGGGCACGCCGCGCCGCAAACGCACGGGAACTTCGCGTGGGCTCTCCAAGAGCCGCAGGTGCGCGGTCGGCCGCGCGCCGTCTCTGCGATTGGCCGGGGCGAGTGCGGCGCTCAGCTCAAAGGGCACGTAGGCGAAGCGCGCCTCCGGACGGAAGGCCTCGTGCAGCTCGGCGCGCTGCAAGCGCTGCTCTCCAAAGGCACCGGCCACGCGCGCCAGCGCCGTCTGCAACGTCTCCGGGTCGGGGCTGGGCTCCGCCAACAGCGGGAGCGGGGTACCGCCTCCCTCGACGCGCACGGCCTCGGCGCGCACACTGTTTACCGCCGCGCCGATACCCGGCATCCCCTCCAAGCGCGCGCGCAGCAAGGCGAAGAGCACCTCCGCGCGCGCCGTGGGCGAGGCCACTTCGCAGCGCAGGCGCTGCTCGCCGCCGCGCTCGTGCCCCAGCGTCAGCTCCATGCGCGCGCAGCGGCGTCCCGCGCGTTGGAGATCGGCGGCGAGCCGGTCGATCAAGCCGCGGCACGCGAAGAGGATCGCCTCGAGCCGATCGGTGGCCTCCTCCGCCTGCGCGCTCGCCTCGATCGCGATGCGCCGCGGTCGCGGGCGCAACGGCTGACGATCCTCACCGCGCGCCAGCGCATGCCAGCGCAGCGCCTGCGTGCCGAAGCGCCGCGCCAGCGCGCCGGCGGGCAGTGCGGAGAGCTCGCCCAGGCGGCGAACGCCGAACAATGCCAATCGTTCGTGATCCTCCGCCGGCAGGCCCAGCAGACGCAGCGGCTGCGCGGCGAGGAAGGCCGCCTCGTAGCGCGGCTCGATGATGCGATCCACACGCGCGGCGGCGTAGGCGGCGATGCGCGTCGAGGCGATGCCGACGCGCGCAGGCAACGCGCACGGCGGCGCCGAGATCGCACGCGCCATCTTCGTACGCTGCTCCTCCAACGTGGCGGGGATGCCGCGCAGATCCAGATAGGCCACGCCGGGGCGCGGGCTCTCGATGGCGGGACTGGAGGCGTCGAGGCGGTCCAGCGCCTCCTCCCAGCGGAGCAGCGCAGCGGCGGGATCGTGCACCAAGGCCTCCGCCTCCGGCGCGGCAGCCGCCGCCTGCACGCTGCTCATGCCGGCGCGCACGCCCAGCGCATACGCCGCAGGCGAGAGCGCGATCACACGGCCGCGTTGCGGCTTATCCACCACGATGGCCGCTTGCGCGAGCGACGCCGGCGGCGATGCCGTATCGTTCGCGGTTCGCTCCTGCCACGCGACCACCAGCGGAAAGGAGGGGATGAAGACGCATGCTATCGCCATCGACGACTCCCTCGCAACGAACCTCGATCACCATCTCGCTGCCGATCCGTCCGCGGCGATGCTTGCGCAGCACCACGCGGACGCCGTAGCCCGCGAGGCGGCAGAAGTGCCCCTGACCCGGCGGCCCCTCCCACAGGCCCTGCTCGATCTCGCAGCGCAGGCGCACGGCGGCGGTGGAGGCGGCCTGCGGCCCCGCCGAAGCGGCGTCCACCACTACGAGGGCGGAGCCGGAGCGATCGCAGAGGGTGGCCAGCCGCTGCCAGACGGCCTGGGGCAGCGCGGGCGCCGCTAACGCCACCAGCGCGAAGCTGCCGGGGCGCACCAGCAGATCGGCAGCCCGTGCCTGCTCCAGCGGCTCGTTCGGCGGACGGACCACCAGCAGGCGCGGAAGATCGACGCCTGCGGCCGCCAGCGCCGGCGGGTAGAGACTCCCATCATCGACGGCGGCGGCCAGGCCCTGTGCCGTGGCTTGGGCCAGGAGCACAGCGGCCAGGCTCCAGGCGCCGCCCCCTTCGAGGGCGGTCAGCGCCCCGGCGGGCAGGCCGCCGGCCAGAATGCGGTCGAGATCGGGCAGACCGGTGGGCTGGAGACCCTCGCCGCGAACCGGCTGAGCGAAGCCCTCCCGACCCGCCAGACGGCGACGGAGATCGTGGAAGGCAGGCCGGCGGTCGAGGACGGAGGGCTCCATGGGAGACTCATCATAATCGAACATATGTTCGATTACAAGCGGTATTAAATACTTGACACACCAAATCACGCGGGCTAACGCTCGGAGGCCGTGACAGGGCGCCGGACGTGAAGAGGACCGACTACTGCCGGTCCTCGTTCTTGTGCTTGCGCTTCCCGTTCGGCCGCTTGGGCCTGGCGGCGTCAGCCTCTTCGGTCTCAGGCTTTGTGACAGCCAAAATCGCGGTTACGAAGTTCGCAAATGTCTTCGGAACCTAGGCACCTAGCTTCTGGTTTGGCCTCTCATCATGGTTTATTCTACCACTGGCACCACGCGTGGCAGCGACCAGCGCCTGTAAGTGATACGACGGCGAGCCTGGCCGCACTGACCACCTCTTCTATGGTCTACCGAATGCGACGACTTCGCGCCCGGCGCCCGGCTCATGGACGTGGAAGCCGCCGACCACCGTTACTTCTCTCATAGGGCAAGCATAGGGGACGGAGTCGCCACAACGCAAGTGCGATGACGCGATTCATCCATTGACATGACACATAAAATTCAGTATGCTGTGTCATGTACTACGAGGAGGCACACGGACATGGAATCCGATTTCGCGCCCTACGCCGCCCCGGAGAACGTACTTCGGGTTCTCGATAAGGTCCACAAGAATGGGCTCCGCGGAAAGATCGACGCGGATTTCATGGCCCAGCTCGGTATCGGAGAAGGGATGATCCCGCGGACGCTGCGGGCGCTGGAGTTCCTCGGCCTGACCAAACCGGAGGATGAAGGGGTGGCGACGCCTCTGCTTGAGCAGTACATCGTTTCGGGCGAAGACGAAGCCAAGGCTTTGCTCCAAGAGTCGATTCGGAAGGCGTACGAGGTCATTTTCCGGGCCGTCGATCCAGAAGAAGACGACCGCGCAAAAGTGCATACCGCGTTCAAGGTCATGAAGCCGCAGGGTCAGTGGGCGCGCATGGTAACGCTCTTCCTCGGGCTATGCCGCGCGGCTGGCATGGACGTAAAAGAGCCACCGCTCAACCGGCCGGGGAAAGACGAAGCGGCCAACGACTCGCCGGTCCGTAAAGCCAAAGTCAAGACGAAGGAGAATCGGCCGCGGTCTTCGAGTCCGTCTACGCTTCTGTCTTTGCCCCCCGCCTCACCGCGGACGCTCGACCCCGCGTTGGTCGGGATCATCGGCAAGATAGCGGATTTGGAGACGGCGGACGACCTAGACGCGTGGATCGCTATGTTCCGCGCGGCCTTTGAGTTCGTCAAAAAGATTCCGCCGCGAAAGATGTGAGGGCCCGGGTGGGCCGGGCCCTCGCGTCTCTGCTCCTAGCCCTCATGAAAGGAGGTGATGGACCCGTGGAAGTGATCAAGCCCCCGTGGTTGAGCCCGCTAGGAGGGTTCGAGGCCCCGTTTCCTGCCGTAAGGGTGGAGGCGGGGCCTAATCCTTGTATCACCTGATGTGGAAATCGTCAACGCCTGTTGGCCAGCAGAGATCATATACCGGCGAGCGGCGGGTTTCGATATATGTCCGCGTGGTCTAACAGCGACGGCTTCGCTTTGTTTGCTAGGGAGATCAAGACAATTTGAAGCCCTTCGCGGCGCGCTAGCTTCATAGCTGGAATGAAATCCGAATCGGCGGTTACAAGCGCGACCCGCTCGACCAGTCCATCAATCGCCAGAAGCGCAATATCGAGCCCGATCCGCATATCGACGCCCTTCTGCTGAAAATCCGGTTTGAAATCGGATGCGTTGAGGGTGTGCGAGCCATGGGGATTCTTTCTAAATTTGAATGCGATGTGCGGCTTAAGTTTCCAATCCCGGAACGATATTTCGCCGAGTCTAACAGCAACGTAGGGCCGTTTCGCGAGATAAGACAAGAACGAACGTTGATAGCCGTATTGCGGCGTCGCCGAGAAGTCGACGGGGTTCCCCGCCAGATCGTCTCGCTTTTCAGAAAATGGGGCGCAGTCGTAATAAAAGATTCGATAGAGTTCTTCTTCGGCTGAATCAACGCAGGCGTGCGCAACCTGCACGATTCGCTCAGCTTGCTTACGCGGGTCCTTTACCGTCTTTATCTTCTTCTTGATGAATCCGCCGTCGATGAGAATAGCGATCTTCTTCAAAGCAGATGTCCCGCAAAGTTAGTGGCCCTCCACCCATAAGTGTGGAGGGCCCACATAGTTGCCGGCCTACCGGCTGTAGCGGATATGCACATTCTAGCAAGAAAGTCAAGCGGGATCAAGAAGGATTTGTGAAGCTTTGGACCTAATTTTCGGCGGTTTTCCCCTTGGGCTGTATGCCGACCAACCGCTTGTACGTTAACCGCTTGCCGTCGGCGCGCCCGGGTGCAATGTGATGGAGTCGAACACCTCGATCGGCGGCCCAACGCAGTTCTCGATCGAATGCTCATCTCGAATCCGTCGTGTTCAAGCAAGAAAGCGCGCAAATCCTTTGGCAGAGAGAGCGCGATCTCGGTTTCGCAGCGCTCAATCTGCACTTGCGTAGCTGCGGCATGAAACGAGATTTCTAGATCGAGTCCCGCCTGATTCAAGACGAGCCGCGCACGTTCGATGCCATCCTTCAGGTGAGTAGAAAACATCGCGCCTCTCCTCATTCACGGCTTTAGTCGAATGGGTCAAATGGACATCGCGCAACGCCGTTACGGTGATAGCTACCGGCTGTCCATCATCGTGGTAGACATCGCTGTCGATATCGACCAGCTCGATCCACGGCGGCGGAGTTGGCGTATTGACCACGATCGGCGTTGGCGGCGCCGTGGGTCACTTTTCCATCGGCGCTAACAGTCGGTACCATCGGTCGCTTCCCACACTGGGGGCTCGCCGCTCCAATAGTAGATGTCGCCGCCCGCTATCAGGTTCGCGACGACCTTGTCCATGAAGTCCTCGAAGCCGCTGGCGATCGGTTCGGAGTCCTGCCAGTCATAGGAGTACGTCGCCACGGCTTCGTACACGGACCACCCGGCGGCCGGACCCGGGACCATGATGCAATGAGCGTCAAACAATGCCACGCATGCGATGAGTTTCGCCGCGCCGCGCGCCTGACTTGGCAGTATAACCGCCGAGGAACATTCGCGAATAAGGAACGTGGGGTCCGGAATCGCCGACGTCCCAAGAACGTTGAGAATCGCCCAAGTCAGGTTTTCGCTGCGCGAGCGGATACACAACCTCAGCCCATCGTGTTGAAGCAAGAATGCGCGCAAGTCCTGCGGCAGAGAGAGCGCGATCTCCGTCTCGCATCGCCCGATCTGCACAGGCGTAGCGGCAGCGTGAAAGGAGATATCGAGATCGAGCCCTGCCTGATCCAAGACGCGCCGCGCCCGTTCGAAGCCGGCTTTCAACCGATAAGAAAACATCGTCGCTTCCTCGTCCGAGGCTCTCAGTCAAGTGGGTCAAACGGGCACCGGCGCCTGGTACCTCGCATGCTCCCATCTAAGCTAAAGTAGCACCACCACTGCGAGAATCTGCGGTGCTCGCGATATGTGAGAAAGACCCCGTTCGCCGAAACGTTCCGCCCTCCCCAGGTGAGCGGCATGATATGGTGCGCTTCGTAAATATCCAGGTCTCCGGGGAGCGGGTAATGGTTTTCGACGTACCAACGCTGAACTACAGCGGCAAATTGTCGATTGCGTTTTGCGCAGCCAGGAACTCGTCCACCAAGGCCTCGGCATGCGATGAACGACGGCGGGGGTTCGGGAAACGGAATGGGTTGTCCCGTCGTAAAGCGTGGATCCCTCATCGTGGGATATCCCTGGGTGCGATCGTTCAAGGCGAACTTCCCTGCCTCCGCCTGATTCGACACATCCTGCTCGCCTGCCCAAATACCGCTGTATTGAGCAGCAACGGTGATGCGTTGAGAGCGGCCGAGCGGTAAAGGGAAGCGGTGGAACCCGGTCGAGCAAGAGAAGGCTGCGCCGCCACGCGTCGGGTTGCAGGGCCACGTGGTGCTCTTGAATGCGCTATCTACCGGAACCGATGGCGTTTGAGCATCGTAAGAGGTGAAGTCGAATCGGACGCTCTGCACCCGCGCCGAAGGGTCTACGCACGAGACGTCGTTCCCATACTGCAACGTGCCATCCCCGTCGGCGTCGCGAATTTGTATGTGCCCCGTGCAGAACTGCATCAACTGCTGCGGCCTGATCGATGCCGGCTGAGATATAGCTGCCGGCTGTCCATCATCGTGGTAGACGTCGCTGTCGATATCGACCAGCTCGATCCACGGCGGCGGAGTTGGCGTATTGACCACGACCGGCGTTGGCGGCGCGGTGGGACTAGGACAAGGCGGAGGAGTCGGCGGAGGCGCTCCTGCGCTCCCCATCGGCCTGCGTCCAGAAGGCAGCGATGCCGTGCGGGGCGCGGCAAGGCCCGAAGCAGGCGTCCGCGTGTAGCACGTGCCGTCGAAGATCTCCACCGCAAAGTCTACCTTCTCGATGGAGTTGTCGTCGCCGGTCTCGCTGAGCTGCCCGTGTACGTCATACTCGGTTAGCAGAGACCCCGGTCCCCGCGCCGCCGCCGGAGACGTGCCACGGCGCAGGGGCGCTACGGCGATGAGTCCAACGCTCTTCGGCAACGCCGCCGAAAGGGCGTGAGAACGTGGCACGTGAGCATCACTACGGTGTGACGGTGGAGTGGACGGGGAATACGGGCACGGGCACTTCCTCGTACCAGGCATACGAGCGGCAGCACGAGATCACGGTGGCGGGTAAGCCGCCGATTTCTGGCTCCTCGGACCCCAACTTTCGCGGCGACGCGCAGCGCTACAACCCGGAGGAGATGCTGGTCGCCTCGCTCTCGGCCTGTCACATGCTCTGGTATCTCCACCTGTGCAGCGAGGCGAAGATCGTCGTCGTCGGCTATGTTGACCGCGCCGAAGGCGTCATGGCCGAAACGGCTGGCGGCGGCGGACGCTTCGAGCGCGTCACGCTGTATCCTCAGGTGAGGCTGCAGGCCGGCGCCGACGTAGAGTTGGCGCGCCGCTTGCACCACAGCGCGCACGCGAGGTGCTTCATCGCCAACTCCGTAAACTTTCCCGTGGCCTGCGAGCCGACTATCCTCACGGCATGACAGCCGCGACCGGAAGGCCGTGCTCTTTACCCCACGCCTCCCACTCCGCGGCGGTGCGTTGCGAGAGCGCGGCGGCAAAGGCCGCCTGGCTCTCCTCGCCGATCCCCAGCTCGCGCAGAAACCGCTCTTGAAAACGCTTCTCCACGTTGGCCAGAGCCACCCAGCCCTCACGCGCGCGGTAGATGCCGTAGTGCGGCCAGCCGCCGCCCAGCATGCCGCCCGCCGCCGTGAGCCCGTAACGCAGCGGCGCGCAGAGCTCGCGCGCCGTCTCGGCGAGCGAGACTTCGGCGTACTCCGCCGCTCCCGTGCGCTCGCGCGCCAGCAACAGCGCCAGTGCCGTGCTCACCGCGCGCTCGGCACCGGCGAGGTCGGCCAAGAGCGTGCGCGGCAGGCGCGGCGGCTCCAGTAATCCCGCCTCGGCTTGGTATGTCAAGTCGTGCCCCGCGCTCTCCGCGCGCGGCGAGAGGTGGCCGACGATAGCAACGTGCACCAGCCGCGGATGGGCCGGGTGCGACTCGCCCCACGAAAGCCCCCAGCGCGCCAGCGCCGAGGGGCGGCTGGAGGTGAGCAGCAGGTCGGCGTGCGCCAGATGCCGCTCCAAGATCGCACGCTGCGCGTCGAGATGGAGATCCACGCGCAGCACCTCGACGCCGTCGTGGAGAAGCGTGTACCAGCGCGGCGCGACGCGCGCGAGAAGGTCGCCCGCCGGCGGCTCGATCTTGGTCACGGCGGCGCCCAGCGCGTGCAGCCGTGCGGCGGCCAAGGGTCCCGGCACGTTGGTCGCCAGCGTGACGACGCGAACCGACTCCAGCGGCCTCACGCGCCAGCGCCGCTGGACC
>JAGWST010000071.1 GCA_028869325.1 bacterium
CGTGCCAAAGTACTTCTTGACGATCTCCGGGTGCTCTCGCACCGCGGTGTCCATGTCACAGAAGATGACGCCGAGCTTGTCGAGGTCCTTGCGAATGCTGTGGTAGACGACCTCCGAGTCGTACTGCGCCGAGACGCCGGCTAGGAACTTGCGCTCCGCCTCCGGGATGCCCAGGCGATCGAAGGTGCGCTTTACGTCGGCCGGAACGTCTTCCCACGACTCCGCATTGGCGGCGTCGCTCGCCCGCACGTAATACTGAATCCCCTCGAAGTCGATCTCGCCGAGGGCTTCCTGATCGCCCCATGCCGGCATCGGCTTGCTGACGAAGATGTCGTACGCGCGCAAGCGGAAGTCGGTCATCCAGCCGGGTTCGCCCTTCATCTCGGAGATCTGCGCGACGATCTCCCGCGTCAGCCCCTTGCCCGTGCTGAACGCCGGCTTGCCCTCGTCGTGGAACCCGTAGCGGTAGTCTTCGAAGAGCTCGTTCGGCTGCGTCTTAGTGAGTTCGGTCGCCATCATGCCTTCTTCTGGCTCCCGGGCCCTCCGGGAGAATGTAAAGCCTCTTCTTTACTTTCTCACATCCCCCTGCCGGAGGCAAGCTGGGCGAGCGACTCGGGCCTCTTCAGAAGCAGGCGGTCGTCAGGAGCCGGCGCGCGATGAACTGAACCAGGATGAAGACGACCAGAAAGGAGAGGTCCAGACCGCCGAGCGAGGGGATGATGCGCCGAACGGGGGCCAGGACCGGCTCGATGATCGAGCCCAGCGCATCGCTCCAGCGGCCGCGCAGCTGGGGCACCCACGAGACCAGCGCGTAGACGAGCATGGCGTAGCTGTAGAGGACCAGGACCTTACCGACGACCGGCCAGAGGCTGCAAAGGCTCACTTGATGCTCGCGATCACGTCTTGCGGCACGCCGTGCAGGAACGGGGCGGGATCGAGTGCGCGCCCGTCGAGCATCAGCTGGTAGTGCAGGTGCGGCCCGGTGGCAAATCCGGTGGCGCCGACCAGGCCGATCTCCTTACCACGGGTCACCGGCTCACCTGCGTGGACGAGGGTCCGCGAGAGATGTGCATACCACGTATGGTAGCCGTTGCCGTGGTCGATGTCGACCTTGATGCCATAGCCGCCGTCCCAGCCGGCGGAGGCGACGATGCCGTTTGCCGCCGCTACCACGGGACTCCCGTAGTCGGCCGCGATGTCGACCCCGTCGTGGAACTCACGATCGGGGTAGGAGCGATAGCCGAACGGCGAGTCGATGGGTCCCTGTGCAGGCATGATCGAGGGAATCGCCGCCAGTGCACGTGCGCGCGCCGCCTCCTCGGCCCTGCGCTGCGCCATCATCCGCGCCGTCTGCGCCTGGAGCCGGCTCTCGTCGTCGCCGACGCTGCGGGCCAACTCGGCCAGCGAGGCCAGGCGCATCTGGGTGGTCTCGGAGCCGCCGCGATAGGCCAGCTCGTGCAGCCCGCTCCGGCTGCGGCTTTGCGCGACGGGCGCGGAGGGCCGCGCCTCCGGCTTGAGGCCGATCATCGCGCGAATCGTGACGTTCTGCCGCTGGATGTGGCGAAACTTGGCATCCAGGGCCCGCGCCTGACGGTCGACGACGGCCAATTGGCGGCGCTGCTCCTCGGCGATCGCGCGCAGGTGGTGTACGTCCCAGAGCGTGCCGGCCACGACCAGGACGACCAAGCCGCAGAGGCTCGCCGCACCGAGATAGAGGTGTCGGCGGGCGAGCTCCAGCCGGTACACGGCATAGCCGCGCGGCGGGATCACTTTAACGAGAAACCGATCGCTCAAGGCGCTGACCGGGTTCGCCTGAGCGGCGGCTCATCCTGCCCGCCAAGACGAGGAGCCGGCACGGCGGCCACGCGGCCAGGCAATCCGCGGCACACGGGTGAGTTCGCTTACCGTTGCTTCCTTCCGGACCTGGCGGGGTTCACGACCGCTCGTTGCGCGGGACCCGGCCGCGTGGCTCAACCTATCGTAGCAGAGGCGTGCAAGCACCGTTCTCCCAAGCCGGGCCGGCAGGCGTCTGCCAACTTACGAAAACTTTACGCTCGCCCGCCGCGAGGGCGGGAGGAGGGGAACTCCCCCCGCAGAATATCCGGCGCGAAGCGATCGTTGTGCGCAATCTCTTGCGCCCACACCCGGCAACGATCGCTTCCTTATTTTTTTCCGCGATCCGGCTACTTGGCGGCCTCCGCGAAGCGCGCAAAATCTTCGCTGCTGAGCGGCGGCGCGTAGAGGTAACCCTGGACCTCGTGACAGCCGGCCTCGCGAATGAACGCCGCGTGCTCCTCGGTTTCCACGCCTTCCGCAACGACGCGCAGCTCCATCTCGCGCGCCATCGTAATGATGCCGCGCACGATGGCGGCGTCGATCACGTTGCTGATGCTGCCTTGCACAAACGCCTTGTCGATCTTGACTTGATTGACGGGCAGGTGCTTGAGATACGACAGCGAGGCATGGCCCATTCCAAAATCGTCGATTGCGAGATCGACGCCGGCGTTGCGAAGCCCGCGCAGCGAGCTGGTGTCCTGCTCCGCCAGCCGCACGGCCACCGACTCGGTGATCTCGAGCGTCAGCGCCCGCGCATCCAAGTGCGCGACGCTGAGCACCCACGTCACCAGATCTGCAAAGCGCTCCTCGCGCAGCTGACGCGCAGAGACGTTAACCGCCAAACGCAGATCGCCCAAGCCCGCGCGCCGCCACGCGGTGACCTGCTCGCACGCGGTGCGCAGTACCCAGGCGCCGATCGAGAGGATCGTTCCCGTCTCCTCGCTGACCTCCAAGAACTCGTCCGGCATCAACAACCCATGCTCAGGGTGGCGCCAGCGCACCAGCGCCTCGCACCCGATCAAACGGTGGTCTTCCACGCCGATCAACGGTTGATAGAAGAGCTCGAGCTCGCCATTGCTGACGGCGTTGCGGAGGCCCGCGTCGAGCGAGAGGCGCCCGAACTTGCGCCCCGAGAGCGCGCCGAAGAAAGCGTGGCAATCGCCCTCGCCGCGCTTGGCCTGGTGCATCGCTGCCACCGCCCCGTCCACGAGGCGGCTCACGTGGCGCCCGTCGACGGGATAGAGCGCGATGCCGACGCTCGCCGTCGAGAAGATCTCCTTGCCATCAACCGTCACCGGCGCGGAGATCGCGCCGCGCACGTCGTGCGCGAGCATCAGCGCCTCGTCGACGCCTTCGCGCACCCATGCGAAGGCGATGAACTCATCGCCGTCTCCGCGGCCCAGCTCGCCCCGGCCGGAGAAGATCTGACTCAGACGCGTCGCCTGGTCAACCAGAACGGCGTCTCCGACGCCGCGCCCCAACTCGTCGTTTACCAGCGCGAAGCGGTCGAGGTCCACAACGAAGACCGCGAGGTGCAGGCTCTCGCGCTCCGCGCGCGCCAGAGCGCGCTCGAGCAGCTGCAGATAGGCGGGTCGGACGGGGAGACCGGTCAGCGCGTCGCGCGGTGAGAGATCGCGCAGGCGGTCGGGTGCTGCGGCGCGGCGGCCGCGCAGCTCGCGCCCGACCAGCAGCGTCTCTCCGGCCCCCGCAACGGCTGCAACTCCGAAGGCCTCGAAGCGCCGCCAATGGCCGTGGGCGTCGCGGATGCGCAACTCCAACGAGACGGAGCCGCCGCGGCGCTGCAGGCGCTCCAAGCCGCCATCCACGAGCGCTGCATCCTTGGGGTGGACGAAGGCACCGAGCGGCTGCCCCAACATCTGGTCGGGGCTGTAGCCCAGACGCTTGGCGGCATCCGCGGGACAGAGCAGCACGCGGCCGTCACGCCCCAAGCGCACGCGCAGATCGAAGGCCTCGTCGACGATCTGCCGGTAGAGGCGATGCTCACCATCGCCATCGATCGGATTACGTTGGGGCGCCGTCATCCGAAAACACGCGTCTCCGCAGCGTTGCTATGTCTCAACACCGACTCTCCCGGAGTCGTACGCGACTTGGGGAGGAGATGCCTGCCTTGCCTCTCAAGCCTTACGCGCGCCCGTCCCGGCCCGCCCCCAACAGCCCGGCGATCCCGGCCGCTTACGCCTCGCCGTAGTCCTTGGTGGCCAGAGCCTGCGCCACGATGCGCTCCTGCTCTACTTGGTGCTGCCCCGCGTAGCCTTCGCTGGGTGCCGAGCGATCCGGGCGGCCGACGTAGCCCCAACCGATGCCGCGCGGCAACAGGTGCTCGCGCAGACGGCGCGAGACGAAGGCTCGCGCGCCTTGGTTGCGCGGCTCCTCTTGCGTCCATGCGACGCTCTTCACGTTGGGATAGGACTCGACGACCTTGAGCACGGCCTCGAATGGGAAGGGCTCGAGCATCTCCACGCGCACGATCGCCAGATCCTTGGCCTCGGCGCGCGCTGCGTTGGCGATGAGATCGTAGTAGATCTTGCCGCTGCACAGGATGACGCGCAGGATCTCCTTGCGGTCGCCGATGGTCGGATCTTCGATGACGTGTTGGAAGCCGCCCTCGGCGAGGTCCTGCAGGGACGAGGTGGCCGCCTTCAGGCGCAGCAGGCTCTTCGGCGTCATGATCACCAGCGGCCGCGCCTTCGGCGAGCGCGCCTGATCGCGCAGGAGGTGGAAGTACTGGGCCGGCGTGGTGCAGTTGGCCACGCGAATGCTGCCCTCGGCCGCCAATTGGAGGAAGCGCTCGAGGCGCGCGCTGGAGTGCTCCGGTCCACCGCCCTCGTAGCTGTGCGGCAACAGCAGCACCAGACGCGAGGTCATGCCCCACTTCGAGCGCCCGGAGGTAATGTACTGGTCGATGATGATCTGCGCGCCGTTGACAAAATCGCCGTACTGCGCCTCCCAGAGCACCAGCGCATCCGGGGCGGCCGCGCTGTAGCCGTACTCGAATCCCAGACAGGCAAACTCGCTGAGCGGGCTGTTGTGAACCTCGAAGGCGGCGCGCGCGCCGGCGAGGTGTTGGACCGGCGCGTAGCGCCGGCCGGTCTTGGCGTCGTGGAAGACGAGGTGGCGGTGGCTAAAGGTGCCGCGCTCGGTGTCCTGACCCGTCAAGCGAATCGGCACGCCCTCGGTGAGCAGCGAGGCGAAGGCCAAGGACTCGCCGATGCCCCAGTCGAGCTCGTTGCCCGCCGCTAGGACGCCCCGCCGCCGCTCGAACTGGCGAGCCAGCTTGGGATGTACGGTGAAGTCCTCGGGAACGCTAAGCAGGGCATCGTTGAGCCGGCGCAGAGCATCGGCCGAGACGCGTGTCTCCACGGCCACGAGCGCGCCGTTGCCGTTCGGCGGCTCGATGGGCCGCGGCCGCAGATCGGCCAGGCCGCTCTTGACGATCTTGTGCGCGTCGCTCAAACGCTTGGTAGCGGCGTCGAAGGCTGCCTTCGCCTGCTCCTCGCCGATGAGGCCCTGCGCGACCAGCTTGCGCACGTAGATCTCGCGCGCGGTCGGATGCGCCGCGATGATCTCGTACATCAGCGGCTGCGTGTACGCCGGCTCGTCGGCCTCGTTGTGGCCGAAACGGCGGTAGCCGATCAGATCGACGACCACGTCGCGCCCAAAGCGGCGGCGGAAGTCGACGGCTAGCCGCGTCGCGGCGATGGTGGCCTCGACGTCGTCGGCGTTGACGTGGATGACGGGGATGTCGAAGCCTTTGGCCAAGTCGCTCGCGTAGCGCGTCGAGCGCCCTTCCCCCGGATCGGTCGTGAAGCCGACTTGGTTGTTGCCGATGATGTGCAGCGTGCCGCCGATGGTGTAGCCATCCAGCAGCGAGAGATTGAGCGTCTCCGCGACCACGCCTTGGCCGTTGAACGCCGCATCGCCGTGGATGAGGATCGCCGTGGCCTTCTTGTGATCGATCGCGCCGGCGCCTTTCGAGCGATCGGTCTGCGCGGCGCGCGTCTCACCCTCGACGACGGGGTCAACCGTCTCGAGGTGGCTGGGGTTGCTCGGCAGCACGACCTCGATCTGTTTGCCGGAGGCGGTGCGAAATGGGCCGGCGGAACCAAGATGCACCGGAACGTCGCCGCTGACGTCGCCCTCGCCGCGCTGGCCCTTGAGCTCGACCATCTCGAACTCGGTGAGCACGTCTTCGAACTTGCCGCCGGCGATGTGCGTGATCGTCGCCAGCCGGCCGCGATGCGCCATGCCCAGATAGGTCGTGCCGATGCCGTCCCCGGCGAACATGTCGAGCGCCTCGGCCAACATCGGCACCAGTGCGTCGAGGCCCTCGATCGAGAACGTCTGCCTTCCCAGGAACGTGCGGCGCAGATAACGCTCGAAGGCCTCGACGCCGGTCAAGCGCTCCAATAAGCGCATCCGCTCCTGATTGCCGAGCGGCTTGCGATAGACGCCCGACTCGATCCGCTCGCGCAGCCACGCGCGCTGCTCGTGACTGGAGACGTGCTCTACCTCGTAGGCGATCGTGGAGGCGTAGGTCTGCTTGAGTGCGTCCAGCACCTCGGCGGCAGTATTCGCCTGCACCGGAACGCGAAGAACGGAGGCCGGCACGGCGGCCAGCTCCTCTCGCGATACCCCGGCGTTGGCCAGATCGAGCACGGCATCGCCCGGTCTAGGCTCGTGGAGCGGATCGATGTTCGCGGCCGTGTGGCCGTGCGTCCGGTAGCGAACCACCATCGCCTCGGCGACCGCGGCGGCCCGCAGCAGCGCCTCGCTGGGTACACGCGCGGCCTCCGGCGGCGCCGC
>JAGWST010000072.1 GCA_028869325.1 bacterium
GAATTCGGGCGATCAGGTGTTCGTTCCGAACAAGAACCGCAACGAGCGGATCGGCCGGCTGTTGCAGATGCATGCGAGCGAGCGCTCGGAGATCAAGGAGGTCCGCGCTGGCGACATCGCCGCGGCCGTCGGCTTGAAGGACGTGACCACCGGGGACACCCTGTCCGATCCCCAGAAGGTCATCATCCTGGAGAAGATGGAGTTTCCGGAGCCGGTGATCTCGGTGGCCGTGGAGCCCAAGACCAAGGTAGACCAGGAAAAGATGGGCCTGGCCCTGCAGCGCCTGGCCAAGCTTCTCCTGATCGGCCTTCGTCTTGGGCTCGATGGCCTGTGAGATGACCGGCTCCGGGAAGGTGATCGCCTCGAGCACCACCGCGTTCTTCTCGTCGCAGAGCGTATCGCCCGTGGTGCTGTACTGCAAGCCGACGGCCGCGGCGATATCGCCGGCGCCGACGCTGTCGATGTCCTCGCGGTGGTTGGCATGCATGCGCAGGATGCGCCCCACGCGCTCCTTGCGATCCTTGGTGGAGTTGTAGACGTAGCTGCCCTTCTTCAACACGCCCGAGTAGACGCGGAAGTAGGTGAGGTTGCCGTAGGGGTCGCTCGCGATCTTGAAGGCCAGCGCCGAGAACGGCGCCTCGTCGCTGGGCTCGCGCGTGACGGTCTCACCCTTGTTGGGAGTGAGGCCTTCGACCGCCGCCAGATCGACCGGCGAGGGAAGAAAATCGACCACGGCGTCGAGCAACGGCTGCACGCCCTTGTTCTTGAAAGCGGAGCCGCAGAGCATCGGGATCACCTTGCCAGCGATCGTGGCCGTGCGCAGCGCGCGCTTGAGCTCGGCCTCGCCGACCTCGGCGCCCTCGAGGTACTTCTCCATCAGCTCGTCGTCGGTCTCGACGACCGCCTCGACCAGCTTGTGGCGCCACTCCTTGCAGACCTCGACGAGCTCGGTGGGGATATCGACAGAGGTGGAGGTGGTGCCCAGATCGTCGGTATAGATGATCGCCTTCATCGCGAAGAGGTCGATGATGCCTTGGAAGTGATCCTCGGCGCCGACGGGAATCTGGATCGGATAGGCGGGCGCGCCGAGGCGCTCGCGCACCTTCTCGATGGCGTTGAAGAAGTTGGCCCCCATGCGGTCCATCTTGTTGACGAAGATGATGCGTGGGACGTTGTACTTGTTGGCCTGGCGCCAGACGGTCTCCGACTGCGGCTGCACGGCGGCGACGGCATCGAAGAGCGCCACCAGGCCGTCCAGCACGCGCAGCGAGCGCTCGACCTCGACAGTGAAGTCCACGTGGCCAGGCGTATCGATGATGTTGATACGCGTGTCGTTCCACGTGCAGGCCGTGGCGGCCGAGGTGATGGTGATGCCGCGCTCCTGCTCCTGCTCCATCCAGTCCATCGTCGCGGCGCCTTCGTGCACCTCGCCCAACTTGTGCGTGCGCCCCGTATAGAACAGGATGCGCTCGGTGACGGTGGTCTTGCCGGCGTCGATATGCGCTGCGATTCCGATGTTGCGGGTCTTTGCGAGGGGAAACTCTCTCGCCACGATCTCTTAACCTCACTCCCCACTCACTTTGCTGCGCTCCGCTCGCGGGGACCCCATTACTTGAATTGTTCCGGGCCACTCGGCCCGGTTTTAATTGTTGCGCTTCACGTGAGAAGGGCGGCCATCGGCCGCCCTACGCATCCGAAGCGGGCGGCCGGCGCTACCAGCGGTAGTGTGCGAATGCCTTGTTAGCCTCTGCCATCTTGTGCGTGTCTTCGCGCTTCTTGACGGCCGAGCCGATGTTGTTGGCCGCATCCATGAGCTCCGCCGCGAGCCGCTCGTGCATTGGACGTCCGGTGCGCTTGCGCGCGAAACCGATCAGCCAGCGCATCGCCACGGCCTGGCGACGGTCGGGACGAACCTCCATCGGAACCTGATACGTGGCACCGCCGACGCGGCGCGGACGGACCTCGACCATCGGCATGACGTTGGTCATCGCCTGCTGGAAGACGTCCATGGGATCGCGCCCCATCTTCTCTTGGATCATCTCGAAGGCATCGTAGGTGATCTTCTCCGCGACGCTCTTCTTGCCGCCTTCCATGATCTTGTTGATGAAGCGGGCGAGCATCTTGGAGTTGAAGCGCGGATCCGGCAGAATCTGGCGCTTGGGAACCGGTCCCTTACGAGGCATGTACTTTTCTCTTGCTCCTTCAGGTTGCCCGGACAGCGGCGTCCGGCCTTACTCCCCACTCGGGTTCGCCGAGCGGGGTCCCTTGTTCTCAAGGGTTCCGAGGCACTCGCCTCGGGTTGTAGCTTCGTTCCGACCTACTCGGGTCGCACCATTACTTCTTGGCGCGCTTGGCGCCGTACTTCGAGCGCCCCTGCTTGCGGTTGGCGACGCCGGAGGTATCCAGCGTGCCGCGCACGATGTGGTAGCGGATACCCGGCAGATCCTTGACGCGGCCGCCGCGGATCAACACCACCGAGTGCTCCTGCAGGTTGTGGCCGATGCCAGGGATGTAAGCGGTGACCTCGATCCCGTTGGTCAGACGAACGCGAGCCACTTTGCGCAGCGCCGAGTTAGGCTTCTTCGGGGTGATGGTCTTGACTTGCGTGCAGACGCCACGACGCTGCGGGCTCCCCGGCACCGTAAAGGTGCGGTTGGGGAGATCGGGGTGCCCCGGCTTCGGCCCGGTGGAGCTGAAACGAAACGCCGGCGACTTGGTCTTTTTCTTGCTGCTGACGCGGCCCTTACGAACGAGCTGACTGATGGTCGGCATGAAGCCCCTTTACACACAGAAACGCGGCCTCCCCCACGCTGGGTAGGCCGGAACCACGGTATTATAGCTGGGCTGCTCCCTCGGGGTCAAGCGCCGGCCCCGGCAGCGGGCGGCCGCTTGCGGAGGCGGCGGTCAAAGTGCGCACGTAGGCGGCGATCGCCGGCAGCACCAAGTCCGGGCGGTCGCGGTGGGGCGTATGGCCGCAGCCGGCCAGGAGCAGCTCGTCGACCGGGCCCTGGGCCGCCGCGCGGATCGCCTGGAGCTGGGCGCGGGAGCCATACTCGTCCGTCTGGCCCTGCAGCAGGAACGTGGGGGCCGAGATACGAGCGGCGTACGCCTCGATGTTCCAGCCGCGAAACTCGGGCGAGAGCCAGACGTCGTTCCAACCGAAGAAGGTCCGGTCGACATCGGCATGGTGGCGGGCGAGGCGCCGGCGCAGCTCGCCTTGGAGGTATGGCTCTCGTACTGCCGCGATGCTGCGGAGCGAGAGCTCCTCGACGAAGACGTGCGGGGCCTCGAGGATCAGGGCGCGCACCGGGTGCTGCGCCGCGTGGATGAGGGCGATCGATGCGCCGTCGCTGTGACCGACCAGCACCGGCCGGCGGATCGCAAAGTGGTCCAGGAGCGCCGGCAGCGCCTCCAGCGCCTCCTCGTGCATATAGGCGACGGGGCGTGCCGACTCCAGCACGCCGGAGAAGCCGTTGCCGTAGCGCGAGTAGACCAGCGCCGAGGCACCGGTGGCTTCGACCAGCCGGCGCGGGACGTCCCTCCACAGTCCCAGCGAGCCCAGCCCTTCGTGGAGAAAGACCAGCGGTGGGGCCTGGGCGTCGGCTCCGGCGATCCAGAGCGTCTCGATCCGCCTGCCCTCGATGTTCATGCGCTGTACGCGATCGTTCACGCGGGCGCGCTTTGGCGGGATTCGGCGGCCTCCCTGCGGGCGGATTGCGCGCGAGGTCCACGAAACGGTGGGCATGTACGAGACGCTGGTGGATCCGTCCACGCTCTCAGAGCACCGGGACGACCCCGAGTGGGTGGTGATCGACTGCCGCAATGACCTGGCGGCAGCCGGCGCGGGCGAACGGGCCTATGTACGGGCGCACATACCGGGGGCGTTCCACACCTCGCTGGAACGCGTGCTCACGGGGAAAAAGAGCGGACGCAACGGACGCCACCCGTTGCCGGAGCCGGAGCGCTTCGCGCGCTTTCTGGGCCAGATCGGCGTGGGCGAGCGTACGCAGGTGGTGGCCTATGACGCCGGCAGCGATATGTACGCGGCGCGGCTGTGGTTTCTCTGCCGCTGGGTTGGCCATCCGGCCGCTGCGGTGTTGGATGGCGGCTACGCCGCGTGGTCCGCTGGGGGCTATCCGGTAACGGCCGAGACCTCCCAAGCGGCGCAGCCCGGGGCGCTCCGCGCGCCGCGCATATGTCACGAGATGGCCCTCGACGCCGGCGAGGTGATGGCGAGGCTGCACTCCGAGCGGCAACTGGTGCTGGACGCGCGCAGCCCCGACCGCTTCGCGGGGCAGAACGAGACGATCGACCCGGTGGCCGGCCACATCCCCGGGGCGCGCAATCGCTGGTACAAGGAGAACTACGACGGCCGGGGACGGATGAAGACGGCCGAGCGCCTGCGCGCGGAGTTCGCGGCGGCCGGAGTCGAGGCGCCGGAGCGCGTGGTGCACCAGTGCGGCTCCGGCATCTCCGCCTGCGTCAACCTGTTGGCGATGGAGCATGCGGGCCTGACGGCATCGCGCCTCTATGCGGGGTCGTGGAGCGAGTGGATCGCCGACCCCACGCGCCCCGTGGCGCGAGCGTAGGTTGCAGACGATCTTTCCTGCCGTTCGCTACACGGACGCCAAGGCCGCCATCGCGTGGCTAGAGCGCGCGTTCGGCGCCCGGCAGCACGTGATGTACGCCGCAGACGACGGCTCCGTGGCGCACGCGGAGATGTTTGTGGCGGGTAATCTCATCATGCTGGGCGAGGGCCGCGACGGCGACGAGTATCCGGTGCGCTCTCCACGAGAGGTCAACGCCGTGACCGGCGGCCTTTACGTGGTGCTGCCGGATGCCGCCGCCGTCGACGCGCTCCATGCTCGCGCCGCGGCCGCAGGCGCCCGCATCTTCCAGCCGTTGCACGACACGGATTACGGGTCGCACGACTTCTCGGCCTACGACATCGAGGGCCATCCGTGGACGTTTGGCACCTATCGCCCGGAGCGCGGCTCTACCGAACGTTGACCGTGATCGCTGCCGGGGTTAGCCCCGGGAGCGGGTTGTGGTCGTTACCCACCAACATGACGACGATCTTCGCCTTGCCCTGATGCCAAGCGGAGAGATCTACGGGAACCGTCGTCGTGCAGGGCATGCCGATCATGCCGACCATCGACATCATCTGCATCTCGCCGCCCTTCATCTCGCCGCCCTTCATCTCGCCTCCTTTCATCTCGCCGCCCTTCGGCGACTCGCCCTTCATCTGGCCCATCGGTGACATCGCCATCTCCGGCTTCCATGAAGGCTTATCCGTGACGCCTGCTTGCGTCACGAAGACGTGGATGTGCCCGTAGCCTGCGATGTTGGACCTTCCCTCCAAATCACACGACGCGGTGAAGTGACGAACGGCGAGCTTGAGATCGAACTGCTTGCCCACTGCGGCCCCGGCGGCCGGCGAGAGGATCGCGACCGAGGGCTTGCCGCTCTCCACTTTGGGCGCCGGCAGCAGTTGCGGATTCCGCGGCTCGTAGCTGAAGCTGACGACCGCCGGCTTCGAGGCATCGTCGTGCGCATCGGTGGCAAGCACCACGGCAAGCTCGTGTTTCCCAGGCTTCAAACCCGCGCCGGAGAGCGTGAAGTGGTTCGAACAGTAGAAGTTGGTCAACTGGTCCATCGTCATGCCGTCCAGCATCACGTGGAAATGCCCGCGCCCGGGCGAGCCCGGCTGACCGACGTGCGCGCACTCCACCGTGAAGTCCTTGGCGGCGACGGCAACGGGTATCTCGCTGGCGGTTACGGTCGATCCAGCTGCCGGCGACAGGATCGTCACGGATGGCGCGGGCATGGTCGCCGCGAGCGCCGCGAGCGCAGGGAGCGCCATGGACGCCAACGCAACGGGGAGCCCCCTGACGAGACTCGTGTACATGAAGATA
>JAGWST010000073.1 GCA_028869325.1 bacterium
CGACGATCGCCTTGAGATCGAGTTCGAGCGCCTTGCGCAGCACGAAGCGCGTCTGCGGCATGACGCCTTCGGCGGCGTCGACCAGCAGCAGCACGCCCTGCACCATCTGGAGCACGCGCTCGACCTCGCCGCCGAAGTCGGCGTGTCCGGGCGTGTCGACGATGTTGAACTTCACCTCGCCGTGGCGTACGGCGGTGTTCTTGGCCAGAATGGTGATGCCGCGCTCGCGCTCCAGCGGGTTGGAATCCATGACGCGCGTCTCGACGTGCTGCCCTTCGCGGAAGATGCCGCTCTGCTTGAGCATAGCGTCCACCAGCGTGGTTTTGCCGTGGTCGACGTGGGCGATGATGGCGACGTTTCGAATATCGGGACGGGTCTTCACGTCGAGCATTATAGCACGGCGCTCCTAATCGCTCCGGTCGGTGCGACCCCGGGCGCCTACTCGCGCCGGTAGGAGACCAGCCCCACGCCCAGCGCCGGCTCCGCCGCACTACGTTGCACGGGCCGTCAGTCCCAGACGTGCGAGCAAGGGCTGCATCGTGACACCGCCGAGCACCAGGGTGACGAAGACGACGCCGGCCGTCGCCGCGACGATCAAGCCGCGGCCGGCGATCGTGAGCGGCAGGCTCAACGCCAACGCCATCGAGATGGCGCCGCGCAGACCGCCCCAGATCAGCACCAATCGCCAGCGCCGAGGCGGGCGGCGGTGGCGCGGCAGAACGGGAATCAAGGCGAGGACGGCGATGGAGCGCGCAACGTATGTCGCAAGGACCGCTAGCGCCACCGGCACCGCCGCTCCCGCGACGAGGCCGCGATCGATCTGCAGCCCGACCACGACCCAGAGCACGGCGTTGGCGACGAATGCGATGCGATCCCAGCTGAAGGTGACGGCACGGCGGCTGCTCACGCGGTGCTCGCGCGCATTCATCAGCAAGGCGGCGGCGAGGACGGCGAAGATGCCGGAGCCGTGCACGCGTTCGGCCAATGCATAGGAGCCATACGCCACGAACAGCGTGAGCACGAGCTCGACCGCCGGGTGGCGTGCCAGGCGCAGCACGAAGATGGTGAGGATGCCGACGGCGGCACCGCAGGCGACTCCCACCAGCGTCACCGCCGTGAACATCCAAGCGGCCGCGAGCGGCGCGATCAGCGTACCGCCCACGGCCGTCGCGACGAAGACGCGAAAGAGGACGACCGCTACGCCGTCGTTGAGCAGGCTCTCGCCCTCGATGATGGCCGCGAGCCCTGCCGGGGCCCCCAAACGGCGGAAGACGGCGAGCACGGCGATCGGATCGGTGGCGGAGACGATGGCGCCGAAGAGCAGTGAGGTCTCCCAGCTGGCGTGCCAAAGCCGATGCACGCCGGCGGAGACGAGCGCCGCCGTGATCACCGTTCCCGCCAGGGCCAGCAGCGTGATCGGCTGCCAGCGCTCCAGAAACTCGCGCGCGTCGAACGTCCATGCCCCCTGGAAGAGCAGCGGCGGGATGAAGATGAAGAGCACGAGTTCGGGCGCTGGGAGCAGCGCTTCGCGAATCGGGAGAAAGCCGAGCGCCGCTCCCCCGACGACGAGCACCACTTCATAGGGCACCACGATGCCTCTGTGCATCACGGCTCCCGGGCGGCCAGCGCAACGCCGCCGAGCACCAGTACGCCGCCGAGCACGAAGGAGCGCGTCAGCTGCTCACCGAGCCAGAGCGCGCCGAGCAGCGCTCCGACGACCGGCTGTATGAAGAAGAAGAGCGAGACCAGCCATGCCGGCAGACGCTCGATGCCCTTGTACCAGAGATACCATCCCAACGCCGTCGCACCGATGCCGAGGTAGAGCACCACGAAGAGCGCGCGGAGATCGAAGACGGTGTGGCGGAAGAGCGACTCCACCAGCGCGGGCGGAATCAGGAAGAGGCAGCCCCAGACGGCCGACCACGCGCTGACGGGAAGCGCGCCCTCCTTACGCACCGCGGGCGCGCCGTCCACCGTGTAGATCGCCCACGTGATCGCGGAGATCAACAGGAGGACGATTCCCCATCGCGCGCGGGCATCGACGGCGTCGCCGCCTCCGATGACGGCGACGAAGCCCGCCGCCGAGACCAGGATACCCAGCATCTGCGTCCGCGTCGGGCGCTCGCCAAGGAGGAGCGCGCCGAGTGCGACCGTGGCCAGCGGCGTGGCACAGGTCACCAGCGCCGCGAGATGCGCGTTCGCGAGGTCGGTTCCGGCGAACTGCGCGACGATCGTGAGCGCGACCCAGAACCCCAAGCGAGGCCCCATCCGCCGAGCCGCACGGAACTGACCACCGCCCGTGATGCGTAGCGCCGCGAGCAGCACCAGACCGCCGATCGCGCAGCGTGCTACGCCTGCGGCAACCGGCGGTACGGCGCTGAAACCGTACTTGCTCACGACGTACATCGCGCCCCAGAGTGCCGCCGAGATCAGCGGAAACAGCATGTAGCGCCGGTCGATGGCCACGCCGGGTCGTTCAACGGGAAGTAGGCATCGCCTGGCGAAGCGCGGGGTGTGAGCAGGCCCTTCGTGCCAAGCGATCTGCTGCGCTTGCGCATCGCGCAGTCCCCCGTGCTCTCCGTAGACGGACGGGTCGCCTTCGTCGTCCACGAAAGTGACGGCGAGCGCGACGAGCGCCTCACGGCGGTCTGGGTGGCCGACGAGAGCGGCGTGCGTCGCTTCACCGGCGGCGAGCACGACGCTTCGCCGCGCTTCTCGCCCGATGGCAGGACACTGGCCTTCGTGCGCAGCGAGGGTGAGCGCCGCCGCATCTATCTGCTGCCCACCAGCGGCGGCGAGGCACGCCCGCTCTCTCCCGCATACGATGCGCTGGGGGCGCTCCGCTGGTCGCCGGACGGATCACGCATCGCATTCACCGCCAAAGCGGAGCGCGACGCCGGGGCAGAGATCTATCTCGATCAGCGCAGCGGCGCGCGCCACATCCGCACGCTGCTCTACAAGTCCGATGAAGAGGGGCTGGGCGACGGGCGCCGGCGCCACCTCTTCGTCGTCGACGCGGGCGGCGGAGCCACGGAGCAGATGACGCGCGGCGAGTTCGACGTCGCCGCGCCGAGCTGGTCGCCTGCCGGCGATGAGATCGCGTTCGCGGCGCAGATCGATCTCCCCGAGACCAGCTTCCGTTCGGATATCTGGATCGTCGCGGCGGCCAATGGCACTTTACGGAGGCTGACGCGCTCGTTGGGCTGGGCGGCCTCGCCCGCGTTCTCGAACGACGGGCGCAGTATCGCCTACATCGGCCACGAGCACGGCGACGATGGGGTGGGTGGAAGCCGCAATATGCAGGTCTTCGTCGTGCCGCGCGAGGGTGGTACGGCGCGCTGCCTGACCGAGCGCTACCGCTACGGCATCGGCGACCACGTCTTCAGCGATACGCGCGGCCACGGCAGCGATCTCATCGCCTGGAGCGAGGACGACGCCGCGATCTTCGCGCTTGCGACCGTCGAGGGCTCCGCCCAGGTCGTGCGCGTTGGAGTGGGCGATGGCTCCGTCGCGCCTGTGGTCGGCGACACCGGACGCAGCGTGACCGGCGCCGACGTCGGTCGCGATTGCATCGCCTTCATCTATACGGACCCGCTGGTGCCGGCCGAGGTCGCCGTCTGCGCGCTGGACGGCGGCGGCGAGCGCCGGCTGACGGAGCTCAATCCTTGGCTCGCCGAGATCGACCTCGCCACTCCCGAGCGCCTGCGCCCGCTCCATGCCGACGGCACGCGCCTGGATCTGTGGGTGATGCGGCCGCCGCGCGCAGGCGCCGGCGATGGGCGGCTTCCACTGGTCTTCGAGATCCACGGCGGCCCACACGGCTGCTACGGCAGCGCGTTCTTCATCGAGTTCCAGATGCTCGCGGGGCAGGGCCTCGCAGTCGCCTACGGCAACATTCGCGGCTCGCAGTCGTACGGCGAGGCGTTCGCGCGCGCGGTGATGGGCGACTGGGGCGGGATCGACGTCGCCGACGCCTTGACGCTGCTGGATGCAGCCGTCACGCACCTTCCAGCCGACCCGGCGCGCGTTGCCGTCGCAGGCGGCTCGTACGGCGGCTTCATGACCTCGCTGTTGATGGGCCGCGCCGCCGAGCGCTTCGCCTGCGGCATCTCGATGCGCGCGGTCAACGAGATGATCAGCATGATCGGAAGCTCGGATCTGGGCTGGTTTCTCGAGCGCGAGCTGGAGGCGTCGCTGCTGGAGGGCGAAGCCCAGCGGCTCTACGCGGCCTCTCCGCTCAGCGCGGCCAAGGATTACCGCGCGCCGCTGCTGATCCTGCACGGCGAGCGCGACTACCGCTGCCCGCTAGGGCAGGCCGAGGAGCTCTTCCAATTGCTGCGCCGCCTGCGCAAGCCCGTCGAGATGGTGCGCTTCGAGAGGGACTCGCACGGCCTCTCGCGCGACGGCCATCCGCGCAACCGTATCCTGCGGCTGCGCGCGATCGCGCACTGGATGGCGCGCTGGCTGCTGCCCGAGCGTGCGCGATCCGACGCCGCCGGCTGGCTCTTCGCGCCGCTGGAGGGCGAGGCGGGCGACGCCACGTCAAATTCAGAGGACGCCGTCTCGGCCATCTTGGCTTCGGCGGCGTCCTGTAGCTGAAGCCGAAAGGGAACCAGACGGCTTCACAGTGGTTGTACCCCGATCCCCTGCCCTCACCAGCGTTCGGGCCCGCTTGGCCGGTAGCCGCCGCGGCCGGCCGCTAACTGCCCGTACCCTGGTAGCGGTTGAGGCCCAGCCGCCAGAAGCTGTAAGCGGCGGCAAACCAGACGGCGCCGACTGCCGGCGCCAGCAAGCCGAGCCACGGCACGATGGCCAAGCCCTGGTCGCTCTTGTGTAGGAAGTAGACCGCCGGAAAGTAGTTCATGAAAGCGTAGGGCAGCACGTAGGCCAGCAGGATGCGCACGCCGCGCGTGTAGATGGAGACCGGGTAGCGCGTGAACTCCTGTTCCAGCGACATCACCACCCAGCGCAGTGTGTCGACGCGAACGAACCAGAACGCGATGGTTGCGGTCGCGAGCGATATCGCCAGATCGATCAGCACACCGCCGGCCACCACCAGCGGCACCGCGACGAGGAAGACGGCATCGATGCGCACGTGGGCATACCACGTCGCGAAGACGAACCAGACGAGCGCCAGCGCCAGCTCGTCGGGCCACTGCTGATTGGGAACGGACACGATCTGAAAGAGCACGTCCCGCGGCCGCACCAGAAAACGGTCGAACGTGCCCTCCTGCACGTAGACCGGCACCTCGCCGATGCTGAAGAAGAGCAGATTGTGGGTGCTGTGGCCGAGCATCCACAGCGCGTAGAGAAAGGCAATCTGGCGAAAATTCCAGCCTGCAAGCGAGGGGAAGTTGTAGAGGGTGGCGCCCAGCGCCGCGATCGCCACGCCGTGATAGGCGATCGTAAAGGCAAACCACATGATGAAGTTGGCCTTGTACTCCAGCATGGTCAGCAGCCGAATGCGCCACGCCTGCATGAAGACCGCCCACCAGCTACCCACCCTGCACCACCACGCGATCGCGGCCGCGGCTCCAGATCCATGCGCCCAGCCCGGAGAAGACGATGAGCCAGGCGATCTGCTCGAGCAGCGCTCTGCCGATCTGTTGGCCGTGAATCAACCCAAGGTAGACAAAGAGCGGCGTGGAGTAGACGGCGGCAAACGGCAGGTGGAGCAGCACTCCCTGCAGCGCCCCCGGAAAGAGCGTCAAGGGGATGATCGCCCCCGAGAGCAGGTCGGAGAGCCAGCGCACCACCAGCTGGAGCGCGAAGGTCTCCAACGTCCAGAAGGCCACGCAGTTCATGCAGAAGTTGAGGAGGAAGTTCACCGCGTAGCCCAGCGCGAAGGCCGCCGCGAAGGCGGCGCCGGCCGCGAGATCTGGGGGCCGGTCGACGTGTACCAACAGCAGGGCGATCAGCAGGCTGGGGATGACGCTCATGGCGTGCAGCAGCGTCGTGCCGACGCCGTCGCTGAAGAGTGAGCCCGGAATGCTGATCGGCTTGAGCAGGTCGGTGGCGATGGTGCCCAGACGAATCTTCTCGCGCAATTGGCGCGTTCCGTCGACCTCAAAGATCAACGAGAGCAGCAGTGCGACGGTCGAGTATGTGATGATCGTATGGAGCGGCAGGTTCGCCGGGGCGCGATTGTGCGCATAGAGCGCCGTCCAGAGCGCGCGAATGAGATAGACGCGCAGAACCAGCGAGCCGATCTCGCTGAACACCTCGACGCGATAGGTGGCCTCGCGCTGAAAGGCCTTGGAGGCGAACTGAAGGTATGCATCGAGGCGCAAGCTATGCCCCACTCACTCCGCTGCGCTCCGTTCGTGGGGACCCCGATGCTGTGAGTTTTCCGGGGCACTCGCCCCGGTTTTTACTCGCTCCGCTGCGCTCCGTTCGCTTCATGGCTTCTTCTTGCCGGATTCGCGGCGGCGCTGCATCTCTTCCAGCTCGTAGAACGTCACGTCGTAGACCTTGCCGACGTCGGCCTTCACGGCAGGCTCGGCGGGGGCCGGCTTCTTGGCGGGCGCCGCGGATTTGGCAGCCGTCGGCTTGAGTCCGGCGTCGACCGCGCGATCCTCGGCGTGCTGCTTGCGCAGAAAGGCACTGTAGCTCGCGGCGATCTCCGCGCCCGCATCGGGCCCGGGTGCCACGTTGAAGACGAGCTCGCTGAAGCCCAGCTCTTGCAGCGCCTCGCGAATGAGCAGCCCGTCCGCCGGTGAGAATTGCCGGTTCCCCACAACCACGCCGCCGATCGGAACGTGCTCGCCCTCGGCCACCTCGCTCTTGACGTGGACGATGCCGTTGAGTCCGACGGAGCACCCAGCGCCCAGCCGCGCGGCGTTGAAGATCTTCACGCCGGCCGCGATGAAGCTGCCCGGACCCACCTCGCAGCCCACGAGATAGGCGCCCGGGCCAACCAGGCACGCCTCGCCGAGCGTGAGCGGGAATTGCGAGACCGAGCCGCCGGATGAGCGCAGCACCGCCTGCTCCATCACCACGCAGTTGGGGCCGATGCGCATCGGGGCTCCCTCCGCCACGAGCACGGCGCCGTGCATGACCGCGCAGCCCTCCTCGATCTCCACGTCGCCGACCAGCGTCGCGGTCGGGGCGACGTAGGCCGAGTCGTGGATGCGAGGCGTCTTTCCCTTGCTCTCGACGATCACGGTCGTAGAACCTCCGAGGGCGAGATGCCCTCCAAATAGATGCGCCGGATGATCCCCTCGAGGTCCGGCTCCTCGATCGCCACGTCGCGCACTGCGTAGCGTGCCACCAGGGCTGTAATGAGGCGATCGGCCGAGATCGCGCCGCGATCGAAGGCGAAGCGGGCCGTGCAGCGGTCCGTGTGCTCGAGCGTGGCCCCCTCGACGACCACGTGGTCCTGCGGCTCCGCGAACTCCACGACCAATCGCCGGGTGCGCCCGTAGGCGTCCTTGAGATCCTCGATCGTGCCGTCGTAGAGCAGCCGTCCACGGTCGATGATCACGATGCGCCGGCACAGGCGCTCGACATCGGCCAGATCGTGCGTCGTCAACAGCACGGTGGTGCCGCGCTGCTGATTGATCCGCAGGATGAACTCCCGGATGGCCTCCTTGGCCACCACGTCCAGGCCGATCGTCGGTTCGTCCAAGTAGACCACGCGGGGATCGTGGAGGAGGGCGGCGGCGAAGTCGCCGCGCATGCGCTGGCCGAGCGAGAGCTGGCGAACCGGCGTATCCAGGAACTCTCCCATCTCCAGGATATCGATGAACTCGTCCAGGTTCACGCGGTAGCGCGCGCGGGGGATGTCGTAGATCGCGCGCAGCAGCTCGAAGGACTCGCGTAGCGGAAGGTCCCAGTAGAGCTGGCTGCGCTGTCCAAAGACCACGCCGATGTTGCGGGCATTCTCCGTTCGGCGCCGCCACGGGATCAAGCCCGCAACCTCGACCACGCCCGACGTCGGCACCAGGATGCCGGTCAGCATCTTGATGGTGGTCGATTTCCCCGCGCCGTTCGGACCGAGGTATCCGATCAGCTCGCCGGCCGCGATCTCCATGCTCACGTCGGAGACGGCGACGGTCTCCGCGAAGGCCGGAGAGAAGAGCGCGCGCAGGGCGCCGGCCACGCCAGGGCGCCGCTGGGGGCGGCGGAAGACTTTGCGCAAGTCGCGCGTTCGGACGATCGGCTCCATCGCTGCGAGCGTCTTTGGCAGGCACCGACCTTGCTACCTGCGGAATGATCGCGCATGATCGTCGCCATCGCGCGCCAGTTCGGAGCGGGCACCAACCGGGTCGCCGCCGCCGCCGCGGCGGGGCTGGGCTACGAGCTGGTGGCCGATCAATTGCCCGAGACGGTGGCGATCCGCTTGGATACCAGCCCCGAAGACATCCGTGGTAGCGAGCAGGCCGTGCTCTCCTTCGGCGAGCGCCTCCTGCGCTCGCTTCAGGCGGCGACGCCCGAGGTCGGCGCCGCGCTGGAGAGCGCCGACGATGACGTGGTGCGCGAGATCCAGCGCCTGGTGCGCGAGTACGCCGAGCGGGGCAACTGCGTGATCGTGGGGCACGGTGCCACGGCGATCCTGCGCGGGCGCCCGGACGTGGTCAGCGTGCTCGTCGGCGCGCCGATCGAGTGGCGCGCGCAGCGGATCGCGGATTGGTGGAAGGTCTCTCCCGAGGTCGCTCGCGCCGAGATCGAGCGCGTCGATCGCGCGCGGCTGGCGTACGTCACGCGGCACTACGGCGCTGATGCCAGCGAGCCCGGGCGCTATGCGCTCACCGTCGATACACAGGCGCTGGGATTCGAAGCCGCGGCGGCAGCCATCGTGGCCGCCGTGCAGGCGAAGTCGCCGGCGTGAAGCAACGCGTTCCCCTCCCCAACGAAGTTGAAGAGCCACCGCCACGACGGCGGCTCTCTGCCTTCGAGCCGCTCGCCTTTCGCGACTTTCGGCTGCTCTGGAGCGGTCTTCTGCTGGGCAACATCGGCAGTTGGATGCAGATCACGGCGCTAGGCTATCTGGTGGCCACGCTCGCGCCGAGCCCGGCGCTGGCGCCGCTCTACCTTGGTCTGGTGGGTCTCTCACGCGCTGTCCCCGTCGTCGCGTTCTCGCCGATCGCCGGACTTGCCGCGGATCGCCTGCCGCGGCGCCGCGTGCTGCTGGCGACGAACAGCGCGATGCTCCTGCTCTCCACGACCTTGGCGCTTGCGACCTACACGCATCGGGTCAACATCGGCATCATCCTCGCGATCTCGGCGGGGCTGGCCGCAGTGATGTCCTTCGACTCTCCGGCGCGGCAGAGCTGGGTGCCGATCATGGTGCCGCGGCGGCTGGTTGCGAGCGCCATCGGGCTCAACAGCGTCGCGTTCAATCTGCCTTCGGTGATCGGCCCGGCGCTGGCTGGTCCCCTCATCGCAACGGCGGGCGTCGCCGGATGCTTCGCGGCTAACGCGTGCTCCTATCTGGCGGTCGTCTTAGCCGTCTGCGCCATGGACGATGCGCCGCCGTCGCTGACGGCCAAGGAGAGTGCCTTCGAATCGATCCGTGCCGGCCTGGTCTTCCTGCGGCGCCACGAGACGCTGCGCTGGGTGGTCCTCTTCTTGACGGTCTCCGCCCTGTTGGCACGTCCGTTCTTTCAACTGCTCCCCGATTACGCGCTCAATCAGCTGAAGACGGGGGTCCTGGGCTACACCTCGATCATGATCGCCAACGGACTGGGCGGCTTTGCCGGCGCGCTGATCGCGGCATTCCTCGGCGGCATTCGCCGCCGCGGCATGGTGTGGACGTGGACCGGCGTGGGCTTGGGCGCCGGCGTGGCCGTGCTCGGCGTCACGTTCTCGCTCCCGGCCGCGGTTGCCGAGCTGGTGGTGATCGGCGCGCTGACGCTGGTCTTCATCAACTCCAGCAACGTCTTGATCCAGACGCTCTCGCCCGACGAGATGCGCGGGCGCGCCATCTCCGTCTACACGATGGTGTTGCTGGGCCTGGTGCCGGGAGGAGCTCTCCTGCTGGGCGCGATCGGATCCGCGGTCGGCGTCGGTTGGACGTTCGTCGGTGCCGGCTGCGCCACCGCACTCGCCGGCGCTTGGGTCTGGATCACCAGCCCACAGGTGCGCCGCATATAAAAAAAAGCGAGGCGGACGCGCCTCGCAAGGGGATGGGGCGGGCCGATACCGGCCCGTCCAGCTACATCGCGACGACCGGAGCCTTCTTTGCGGCGGCCTTGCGGGCAGCGGGTTTCCGGGCGGCCGGCTTGCGAGCGACCCGCTTGCGAGCCGTGGATTTCTTCGCGGCCTTCTTGCGGGTGGTCTTCTTGCGGGCCGTGCTCTTGCGAGCGGTCTTCTTGCGGGTGGTCTTCTTGCGAGCGGCGCTCTTGCGGGCGGTGCTCTTACGAGCGGTCTTCTTGCGGGTGGTCTTCTTGCGAGCGGTGCTCTTACGGGCGGTGCTCTTGCGAGCGGTCTTCTTTGCGGCCGGCTTTTTCGCGGCCTTCTTACGTTTGGCAGCTGCCATGTACGTCAAAGGTCCTTTCTCGGCGGATCTCTCCGCCGGGCATTGGGACCTAGGTTTGACTTCCGAACCGCTAGTGCCTTCTTTTTTTGCAGGGAATTCAAAAAAAAGTAGGTGGGGGTCACGGAGCGGGTGGTCTGCTCTGTTGGCGTCCGCGTACGACGCGCAGCGTGTAGGCGACGCCGACGATGATGGCGGCGAGGATCGCGGCGACGATCACCACCTTGACCAAGAACGCCAGCACCACCAATGCCACGATGACGGCGGCGACGATCAGCGTGATTTTGACGAAGCTCTCCATCAGGGTTTTGCAACCTCCGTCCGCTCCTACCGCGCTGTGGGGCGCGATGTTTCGTGCCGGACCGTGGGGCAGGAGCGGCGTCTGCCGGCGTGAAGGCCTGGGCGCCGTGAGCACCGTCTTCTCTGAGCTCCATCCAACCGTCGCTGCCTGGGCGGAGCGCACGCTGGAGCGTCCGACCGAGCCGCAGATTGCCGCGCTGCCCGCGATCGCGGCCGGCCGCAATGTGTTGATCTCCAGCCCCACGGGCACCGGTAAGACGTTGGCGGCCTTTCTGCCGCAGTTCTCACGCCTGGCGGAGCGCATCGACCGCGACGAACTCTATCCGCGGCCGATCATCCTCTATATCTCGCCGCTGCGGGCGCTGGGCTACGACGTGGAGCACAATCTGCGCCGCCCGCTGCGCCAGATGGGACTCCTGGAGCATCCGCTGGCCGCACGCCCGGAGCGGCGTCGCGGCCGCCTGCGCGAGCGCTCGATCCGGACCGGCGTGCGCACCGGCGACACCCCGCACAGCGAGCGGCGCCTGATGCTGGCGTCCCCGCCGCACATCCTCATCACCACGCCGGAGTCGTTCGCCTTGATGCTGGCCCTGCGCAGCTACCGGGAGCGGCTGCGTAACCTGGAGTGCGTGATCGTCGACGAGATTCACGCCCTGGCGTCGAACAAGCGCGGCTGCCAGCTCGCCCTGCACTTGGAGAGCCTTGAAGAGCTCTCCGCCGGAGCTCTGCAGCGCATTGGCCTCTCCGCGACGGTGGCCCCGCTCGAGCGCGTCGCCGCATTTCTGAGCGGCGTCGGCCGGCCCTGCGAGATCGCCGGCGCACGGGGCGTGCGCCGCACCGGCTTGCGCATCGCCATTCCCTTTGCCGGCGCGATGGCGCCGATGGCGCAGGTAGGGCGTGAGGTCGGCCGTCAGATCGAAGGCGCGCGCGGGGCGCTGGTGTTCTGCAACGTGCGCTCGCAGGCGGAGCGCATCGCCCACGAGCTGGGCGGTGACGGCGTGATCGGCCCGGCGGCGCTCGATCCCGATCCGCGCGGCGGCGAGGATCTCCAACAGGCGCCGGCGGCGGGTCTGCCGGAGCGGCGCATCGGCGTCCACCATAGTGCCATCGAGCGCAATCTCCGCCATCGGGTCGAAGCCGGCTTGCGCTCCGGAGAGCTTCACGCGGTGGTCTGCTCCGCCTCTTTAGAACTTGGCATCGACGTCGGGTTCGTCGATCGTGTCTGCATCGTGGGTGGAGCGCGCGGGGTGGCTGCCACGCTGCAACGCGTCGGCCGGGCCGGCCACGTGCCGGGTGGCATCGCCGAGGGTGTGGTGGTGGCCCAGGATCGCGACGACATCATCGAGGCGGCGGCTACGCGGCGGCTGATCGCCGACGGCGTCGTGGAGGAGATCGAGATTCCCACCGCTCCGCTCGACGTGCTGGCGCAGTGGCTGGTCGGCAGCGTGGTGCCCAACCGCGAGCTCTCGATGGAAGAGGCCCTGCGCATCGCTTGCCGCGCCCTGCCATATGCCGCTCTCACCGAGGGCGATCTGCGGGAGGTGGTCGCCTATCTGGCGGGTGCCGGCGTGGGCGGAGAGCGAGCCAACGTCAACCGTTTGAGTTTCGACGGCCGAGTGATGCGGGGACCCGGGCGCGCCGCGGCCTCCGCGTACTACGACAACGCGGGGACGATCCCCGATACCGTCATGGTGAGCGTGGTCGACCGCGAGGGCGAGGCGATCGGCCGCGTGGAGGAGGACTTTGCGCACCGGCTCCAGGTCGGCGACGCCTTCCTCTTATCTGGGCGCGCGCTGCGCGTGGTGGAGGCGCGCGGCTCTGTGGTGCGCGTCGCCCCGCACCGCGGGAAGCCGACGGTCCCCACTTGGTCGAGCCACATGCGCGGCGCCACGCCCCCGTTGGCGCGGGAGATCGGCCGCCTGCGGCGCGAGTGCGCCGAGGCGCTAGGCAGCGGCGGGCCGCGCGCGGCCGCCGCCTACCTTGCCCGGCGCTATGCCTTGGAAGGTGAGGAGGGCGCGCACGTAGTGCGCTACGTCGCCCAACAACTCGCCGTCTCGGCCGTGGCCCACGACCGTGCGGCGATCGTCGAGCTCTACCGTTTCGACGGCGCACAGAGTGCCGTCTTCCACACGTGCGCGGGCCGCCGCGTCAATGAGACGCTGGCGCGCGCCGTCGCC
>JAGWST010000074.1 GCA_028869325.1 bacterium
GCTAGAGCCATCTTTGCACTTCTAAAGCTCGCGGCGTCTAACGTCATAGCGTGCGCAATATTGACTTCATAAATACAAGGTGTAGTATCGATATATGTCGATATCGCGCTGCTGCCCGCAGGCGAAGGTCGTCGAGCTCGATCTCGCGGCCGAGGCAGGCCTCTTCAGGGCCCTAGCAGACCCCCATCGACTGGCGATTCTCGCCACGCTGGGGCGCGCCGAGGGTGAGGTTTGCGTCTGCGATTTCACGGCAGGCCTTCCCCTGTACCAGCCGAGGGTATCGCACCACTTGAGGCTCCTGCGCGAGGCCGGCCTGGTAACCTGCGAGCGGCGAGGAACGTGGGTGTACTACGCCCTGGCCCCGGAGGCTCGCGGCCGGCTTGCCGCTGCCCTGAACCTCACGCTCCCCGAAACGGTGAGGGCATGAAGACCCACCTCAACCTGCGCACGCGCGACCTGGACGCCAGCGTGGCGTTCTACCGCACCATGCTGAACCTCGAGCCCATGAAGCACTACGGCGACTACGCGCTCTTCGTGGCCGAGGATCCCGGCCTCGAGCTCGCCCTCGACCTGGACCCGCAGGCGAAGGCTGGTGAATCGGCCCACTACGGAATCGTCGTCGAGACGCCGGAGGCCGTCGATGCTGCGATCGACCGGCTACGGGCGGCCGGTCTGAACCTGGAGATCGAGATGGAGCAGACCTGCTGCTACGCCAAGCAGAACAAGGCCTGGGCAACGGATCCGGACGGCCGGCGCTGGGAAGTCTACACGGTTCTCGAGGAGATGGAACCCGAGACATCCTGCTGTGCGGCGAGGAGCTGAGGGTCCGTTACACTATCTCAACTGCGTGCTTGGTCACCAGCGCGGCATGGCGCAGGTCCGCGCTCACCGCTCCGCCTCGCAGGTGGATGCCACCAGAGCCGTCGGCCTTGTGACAGGCGGCGCAACGGTGCAGCATAGCCGGCGGGCTCGCGGTGATCTGCACTCCACCGGCGTCCTTGCCGGTCTGGAAGATCGCCCTGCCGTTGGCAATCGAGGCGGCCGCCGATGACGCCGTAGCGCTCTTGGCGGCGCAACCCGCCAGCGCCAGCGTCACCGCCACCACGAGCAACGTGCCGCTGATCGCCCCTCTTCGCATGCCGCCCTCCCGAACGCCGTTACCGGCCACTAGGTCGAGCCGGCGGTCTCGCCGTCGTAGTAGTCGAGCTGCGGCTCGGCCCTCACCAGCAGGCGAGTCATGCTTGCAAACACCTTGCGCGAGTCCGGATAGTGGCAGACCTCTTCGCCGTCGGCGTTGTCGGCCAGCATCAGAACCGTGCAATCGGCGTCGCCGTCGTTGCGCAGCTGGTGCGCCCCGGCCGGTCCGGCCGGAAACGCGATGAAGTCGCCGCGGCGCACTGCGTACTCGCCACGCGGCGTGCGCAGCGTCGCCGTGCCCTCCATCATGAAGAACATCTCCTCGTCGCCCTCGTGCCAGTGCAACGGGCACCAGGCCTTGCCGGGAGGCAGCTTGACGAGATGGTAGCCCAACGAGTGCGCCCCGATGTAGGTACCGATCTCCGCGGCGCTGCCGCCGAAGGGATGGGGGTCGCTCTCGAACGACTCCCAGCGCAGCTCCTCGATGTTGATGCGGTTGACGTAGACATCGCCGCGCGTGCTGAGATACGCGCCGATGACCTCGCCCGCGTTTCCGTAGATGCAGGCTCCGTCGCCCACCAGCAGATGCTGGGGCTGCAACGCCAGCACGCGCCGCAGCGAGAGCAGTGCGCGCTTGGGATCGCCGAGCTTCTCGTCCGCCGGCAGGCGCACGGCGCCGGCGGGGTCTCCGAAGAGCGCATCGCCGACGATCACCGCCCGCGCGTCGGCGACGTGCAGCGCGACCTCGCCGGGCGACTTCATTCCATCGAGCGCAACCACGCGAACGCGTCCGAGCGACTCGCCGTCGCGAAGCTCGCGATCGATGCGGCAGCGCATCTGCGGCACGTCCGCCGCCGGCGCCGCGAGCTCGGCGCCCAAGCGATCGGCCACGGCGCGCGCATCGCGCTCGTGATCGCGGTTGGTGACGACGACCCAGCGCGCACCGCCGTCCGTGTTGATCGCGGCGAGATCCTCCTCCTCGATCGGCAGGGGATCGACCACCACGCCCCCGTCGCCGCGCAGGAAGAAGCTGTTGAAGCTCAACTGGCGATCCGGCTGCCAGCGCGACCACATCCAGATCCCTTCGAGCGATGTACGCTGCATCGGCATCTCCTCCGTCAGATCTCGGTCGTCTCTCCGATTCCAGGCATCTCTACACCCTCACCGGTCGCAGGCTAGCGGCTCGCCGTTCTCGCGATGCCAGCGCAGGATGCCCTCCCAGACCTCCTGCGCCGTCTCGGCAAACCAGAAGAGGTCGCGGTCCTCCGCGTCGATCATGCCCTCGTCGACCATGAAATCGAAGTCGACCGCCTTGCGCCAATACTGCTCGCCGACCAGCACCACGGGCACGGGGGCAACCTTGCGCGTCTGCACCAGCGTCAGCACCTCGAAGAGCTCGTCGAAGGTTCCGTAGCCGCCGGGGAACGCCACCAGTGCCTTCGCGCGCAACAAGAAGTGCATCTTACGCATGCCGAAGTAGTGGAAGCGGAAACAGAGCTGCGGCGTGATGTAGGGATTGGGATACTGCTCGTGCGGCAGCGTGATGTTGAGGCCTACACTCTCCGCGCCGGCATCGTAGGCGCCGCGGTTGGCGGCCTCCATGACACCGGGACCGCCGCCCGTCATCACGACGATCTGCTCGCCGTTGCGTCCGCGCGGCGATCTGCCCACCAGGCTGCCGAACTCCCGCGCCACGTCGTAGTAGCGGCTTCTCGCCAGGACGCGCTCGGCGATGGCCGCGCGCCTGGAGAGCTCCTCGTCAGCCGGATTGGCGGCCAGCGCGTGGCGCAGCCGCATCGCGCGCCGCCGCGCCGCGGCAGGCTCCAAGAGGCGCGTGCCGCCAAAGACCACCACCGTCTGCGTGACGCCGTGAGCGCGCAGCAACAGCTCCGGCTTCAGATAATCCAGGGCCAGACGAACGTCGCGCGTGTCGTTGCGGTGGAGAAACTCCAGGTCCTGATCCGCCTGCCGGTACGAGGGGCTCTCGAGGATGGCCTCCAGGCGGCGGGGCGCATCGGGATCTTCCTCGCCACGCTTGGGGCGTGACTCCGGCAGCGGCTCGCGGCGCTCCCGCGGATGTGGTGGCCCGGGTACGCGCCGCTGTCTCTCGTTCATCGTCGGCGTGCCTTCGCAGTCACGCCGTAGTTTACATGCCCCAGGAGTCTGCCGGCTTCTAGGAGCCGGCTTTGTGGCCGAAGACCGCGTAGAGCTCCTCTTTGGCCGCTTGCAGCACGTCTTTTCGCTGCTTCGGAAGATTCTTGCCCGCGCGGTTGATGTAGAAATTCAGCATCGAGAGCGCTGAGCGGAACGGCTCCGCCTTGCGGTTGCGGCTCCTCATCGCCGAGCGCTTGAGCGAGAGCGCGATCTCATGCGGATCTTCCCACGTGAAGACACCCTCCTCGAGATCCAGCGCGTGGCTATGCTCCGTGACCTCCTGCGACCACTTCTTTGGCATCTCGACCCCTCGCGGCTTAGCGGGCGTTCTCGTCCATCTGCATGATGCCGAAGGTGTTGCCCTCCGGATCGTCGAGATAGGCCAAGTACCCCACGCCGGGGATGGGCATCTTCTCGGCCACGACGACGCCGCCCGCATCCTTCGCCTTGCGCAGCATCTCGTCGACGTCGGCGACTTCGATGGTGTTGACGGTCGATTGCGTCGGCTCCCTGCGGCGCAAGATCCCTCCATCGATGCCCGGCTCGCCCTGGCCCGTCTGCACCAAGTAGTACTCCTGCGGACCCTCCCACTTGTTGATGCTCCATCCGAAGACGTTGCGATAGAACGCGATGGCGCGCTCCGGATCGTCGGCGGCCAGCTCGAAATGAACGACGCGATGCACGATAGCTCTCTCCCTTGGGGGAACGCTTTAGCCTGCCTCTACCCTGCGCTCGCGCGATCAAACCGGCCAAGGCGAGGCTGCACATGGAGAGCAGACGCTCGCCCGGACGCCGGCGCCGGACGGCTCTAGCGCCAACCCGCGGTGATGTATCCCAGCAAGAGGTCGTGGATCGAGGTGATCGCCTCCTGGACGTCGAGCATCGCGAACGCTTGCTCCAGGAGCACGGCGCCGCCGACGATGATGTCGGCGCGCTGGGCGGGAAGGCCCGGCGTACGCATCCGTTCGGCCACCGGCAGCGGACCCAGACGCTCCGCGATGGCACCGGGATCCCGCCGCGAGATGCGCACGCCGTCGGCCTGCTCGCCCTCGCGCTCCCCGCGCGTCACGATCCCCGCGCACGTGGTGGCTGTGCCGCCCACGCAGATCAGCCGCTCGATGCCGGCGCCAATCTCTTCGACACCCGCAAGCGCGCCCCGCGCGCGCTCTCGCGCCTCCGCCAGCGCCTGCGGCGGCGGTGGATCCTCGCGCAACGGCGTCGACTCCGTGAGACGCACGGCACCCATCTCGAACGAGCGCCAGCGCTCTAGGCGCACGGTGGTGCCGATGGCAAGCTCGGAGCTGCCGCCGCCGACGTCCAAGACGCCGACGCGCGCGCCGGGAGCGATGCCCTCGCCGTGGCCGGCCAGCGCGCCGATGAAGGAGTAGCGCGCCTCGTCCTCTCCGGAGACGATCTCCAAGCGCGCGCCGGTCTGCGTCGCAAGCGGCTGCGTCAACGCCGCGGCGTTTGAGGCGCGGCGCATCGCGCTGGTGGCCAGAGCGCGCAGCTCCGCACCGCAGGCGCGTGCGATCGCCGCGAAGGAGACCGCCGCCTCCAGCGTGCGCGCGATCGCCTCGGGGCGCAGAGCGCCGGCGTCGCCGATGCCCTCTCCCAGGCGCGTCCCGCGCTTGGCGTGGCGGACGGGAATCCAACGCGTATCGCTACGCTCGGCGATCAACAGACGCGTGGAGTTCGTACCGAAGGAGATGAGCGCGCGCAACTGGCCGGGCGCTGGTGGCCTGTGACTAGTAGCGCTTGGCCGCGGCGGCTTCGCGCGTGCGTTGAATCAACTGCAGCGAGCGGTCGTAATCGCGCAACGCGATGCCGAGATAGAGCGTATCGATGATCGAGAGCTGCGCGATGCGGCTGGTCATGGCGTCGCTGCGGAACGCCGTCTCCTTGGCCGCCGTGAAGAGCTTGATATCGGAGAGCTTGGTGATGGGCGAGGTAGCCCGGTGCGTCAAGCAGATGGTGGTGGCGCCGTTCTCCTTGGCGTGGCGCATCGCCTCGACCACGTCGCGCGAGGCGCCCGTGTGGCTGATTCCGAACGCGACGTCGCTCGGCTGCAACAGCGCCGACGACATCGCCATCAGATCGGAGTCGAC
>JAGWST010000075.1 GCA_028869325.1 bacterium
GTGGAGCCGCCGCAGCCCGTGGTCTCGCTGGACGCGCTCGCGGACCTGGTGCCCTCCGAGTCGCCGCGCACCGTCACCATCGAGGCCCCGCGCGGCCTGCGCCTCTTTGTCGACGCGCCGCGCGGCACGGATCTGGCGTTGACCCGATCCATCCTGATGGCCAACCATCGCGTGACGGCGACGGGGGCGCTGAGCTTCGCGCTGCAGACGGACGCCGTCGCGCGGGAGCACGGCGTGCCCGCCGATCTGCTGGCGGCACTGGTGCTGCAGGAGTCGGCGTACTCGCGCCATGCGCTCTCCTCGGCGGGAGCCATCGGGCTTGGGCAGCTCACCAGCGGGACGGCCGCGTGGCTGGACGTGGAGCACCCTTTCGACCCGCGGCAGAATCTGGACGGCTCCGCGACCTACCTTGCGATGCTGCTGCATCGCTTCGATGGCCGCGCCGATGCCGTGGCGCTGGCAGCCGCCGCCTACAATGCAGGCCCCGGCGCCGTGGAGGCATACCACGGCATCCCGCCCTATCCGGAGACGCGCGCCTACGTGAGGCTGGTGTTCTACCGCTGGGGGCGCCTGCTCTACGACGCGCTCCCGCGCCCCGGCCTGGAGCGGGAGATGCCTAGAAGCTCGCCAGCAGCAGCGCCGCCAGGCACCAGTTGACGGTGTGCGCCGTCCAGCAGTTGCGGCACGAGGCGCGCGTCACGAAGAGCAGCGAATACGCGAGGTAGAGCGAGAAGAGCGCCGCCAGCAGAGCGGCGAGGCGCGCCAGCGCCAGCACGCGGTGGTCGCCGAAGAAGTACGACGCCAGGGCCAGCAGCAGGTAGTAGGCCAGGCCGAACGCGGCGTTCGAGATGCCGAAGAGCGCACGCGCCCGCGGCGATCGCACGACGCTCTCCTCGTGCAATGCTCCGCGCCGCTCGAGCCGTGCGCGGGCGTACATGCGAGCCGAGGCGGCCAGGCCGAGCGCGCAGAGCAGAAGCAGTGCCGTTTGGGTCAGCGGCATGCTGCGCGCATTTGCGCCGGGGTCCGGCACCCTCCTGCAGCGAAGGATGGCGGCGTGAAGCCGCGTTACGAGGAGCCGAAGGTCGTCGCATTGGTGCGCTTGCTCAATGCCATCGACGAAGGGGTGCACGGCTTCGACGCTCTGCGCGCCGCCGTGAGCGACGAGCGCCCACCCGGGACGCGCACACTGCGGCGCTATCTCCAGGAGTTGGAGGCCGCGGGCTTTCCGTGGTTCTACGACCGCGAGCGCAACGTCTATCGATTTCCGGACGGCTATAGCCTGAAAGCGTTGCGGCTGCGTCCGCGCGAGCTCCTAGGCCTAGTCGCGCTGGGGCGCGTGGGCGCGGCGCTTGGCGGCGCCTTCGTCGGCGAGGTCGACGGCCTGTTGGAGCGCATCGTGGGTGAGGGCACCACCGTTCCGCCCGTCGCGGTGCGCATCGCGCAGGTCGAGCTCGACGAGGCCGAGCGCGCCGTGCTGGCCACGCTTCAAGAGGCGGAGCACGCCGCGCGACGCGTGCGCTTTCGCTATAGCGACAAGCTCGGCCATATCAGCGAGCGCGTCGTCGAGCCCTATGGTTTCATCGTCTCGCTGGGGCGCGTCTATCTGGTTGCCCGCGACGTCGGGCGGCGCGCCATGCGCACCTTTGCCGTCGACAGCATCGCCGAGGCGCGCATGGAGCCGCAGCTCTTCGCCAAGCCTGCCGGCTTCGATCTCGAGGCGTTTGCCGGTGCCTCGATCGCCGGCGTCCTCCACGACGGCGAGCCCGTCCAGGTGACCGTGCGCTTCGCGCCGGCCGTTGCCAAGGCGGCCGAGCAGGCGCGCGTCGTCCGCGAGCGGACGGTGCGCCGTCTGGAGAGCGGCGCGTGCGAGATCACCTATCGCGTGGCCTCGCTGGACGAGCTGGTGCGCTGGGTCTTGGGCTGGGGTACGGAGGCCGAGGTCGTCGGCCCGCCGCCGGCGCGCGGGCGTGCGGCGGCGATGGCGCGCGCGGTGGCCCGCCGCTATGGCAGTGCCAGGCAGTAGGCACAGCGCCCCGCTACCTTGGTCGTGGAAGGAGGATACAGCGATGTCCGATGCCGCCACGACCTACTGCCGCAGCACGAGCTTCGAGGATCTCTGGGAGGCGTCGCTCTACGCGGAAGGGCTGCGCGAGCTCGACGGCCGCCGCCACGACGTCACCGAGTGCTTCGGCTGCGAAGGCTATCACGTCGCGGGGACGTGACGAGCCGGCGGCGGAAAGCGTGAAGCGGGGCGTGAGCCCCGCTTCAGCGACGGTATATGTTGTGCCGCTCGTCGCCTGCTTGGAGAGGCTCCAAGCTGACGTGCGCGTGAGCCGCACGTTTTTTGAGGTCGTGGCTCTTGCGGAGCCATTGAGACTCGCGCCGTCGTTGCCATCGATCTCGGCCCCTCTACCGTCCGAGGGCCATCTCGCGTTACCGAGGTGAATGCATGGTATCACGTTCAAAAAGCATGTCGCAATAGGTCGAAAGACCATTTCACAGCCATTCCACAAGAAATTGTCGTTATTCGCAGTTCGTCCACTGCGTTGGCATCGCGTCTGCGGCTAGCGAAAACGCTTGGGGGGATCGCGCAGGGATCGACGCGTCTTCCCCAAGAACAGGCGGGGATGCGGGGGAACCACTCGCCCGGCGGCCGCGTTCGAACGGTATGAGATTGCGGATCGCGACGGTGTTCGTGCTGCTCACGCTGCTTGGCGCCTCCGCGCCCGCGTTGCAGCCCGGCGACGGGCACGCCAGAGAAGGCGTTTCGTGCCAATCGATGGAGGGGAGCGTTCTCCACGTTCATGCGCACCTGGCGATCTTCGATCGCGCGCAGGCGGTGCCGATTCCGAGCGATGTCGGCCGGCCAGCGGCCGCAGGCTGCCGCTACTGGATTCACACGCATACCAGCGACGGAATCATCCACATCGAGTCGCCGGTGCAGCGGAGCTTTACGCTCGGCCAGTTCTTCGCGATCTGGGGTCGGCGGCTGACGCCGCAGAGCGTTGCCGGCCATGTCGTTGGGCAAGGCGAGCGGCTGCGCGCGCTGGTCGGCGGAGAGCCCTTCGCGGCAGACCCCTCAACTATACCCTTGCGCCAACATGCCGATATTATCATTGAGGTCGGCCCGCCTTACCCAAGCCCGACGCCGTTCGCCTCGTGGAACGGGTTGTAGGGCGGTGATGTGCGTAACACTTTCTCACGTGGGGTAAGAGACTCGAAAGCAACGACCATGCAGATCCTTGGAGCACCGGCGAGCTTAGAATTGCCGACCACGGAGCCGCTTCGGTTGAGCGTGCTCGTCCACAATGAGAGCGACGACGATGTCGTCTGCTTTCCTACGCTCTCGGGGCTCGCCGATCTCGCCGACGTAGAGTTCGAGCCGTCGCTTGGCTTCATCGAGGCGCGCAGTATCGCGCGCTTCGACGTGCGCGTGCGCCACGTGGACGGCGGCAGCGCGAACGGCTCTGAGAGCGTCGAGGCCGCCTGGCTGCTCTACGCCGGAGGCCGGCTCCAAGACCGCCGCCTCTGCAGCGTCGCCATGGAGCCGCCGCGCAA
>JAGWST010000076.1 GCA_028869325.1 bacterium
CGGCCGAAACGCAAACTCAACGCATGGCTGTGTAGACTACCAATTGGCTCCCCGCCTTGCTCAACGCGCTGGGGGGCAGACACGGCGTCGGGTGGGAATCGCGGTAGGGGGAACGGCGATTCTCACCCGAGGGCTAGCAGAATCGGCAAAGGCGTAGGGTCGGTGCACTCCCGGGCAGAACGCGCCCGACGATGCTGTACCAACACCTACGCCTTTCGTGCGAGGAGGGCGTCGCCCGCGTCACGCTCGCCCGCCCCGAGGTTCGCAATGCCTTCAACGCCGACTTGATCCGCGAGCTGAGCGACGTCTTCAGCCGCCTTGCCGCGGATCCAGAGGTGCGCGTGGTGGTGCTGGCCGGTGAAGGAAAGGCCTTCTCGGGCGGCGCCGATCTCAACTGGATGCGCGCCGCCTTAGATTGCAGCGAAGAGGAGAACCTCGGCGACGCGCTGGCGATGAGCGACATGTTCCGCGTCATCGACCGTTGCGCCAAGCCGACAATCGCGCGCGTCCAGGGCGCCGCGCTGGGGGGAGGCGTCGGGCTCTGCGCCGTTTGCGACATCGTCGTCTCCGCGAGCGATGCCGTTTTCGGTTTCACGGAGGTCAAGCTCGGCATCCTGCCGGCTGTGATCTCGCCGTTCGCCGTCGCCAAGATCGGGCGCTCACACGCGCGCGCGCTCTTCCTGACCGGCGAGCGTTTCGGCGTCGAGCGCGCGATGTCGATCGGCCTGGTCCACCATAGCGCCGATCCGGAGGAGCTGGATCTGGCGGTGGAGCGTATCGTCGCCGAATTCAAGACGGCCGGCCCACTGGCAAGCCAGGCCGCCAAACGTGTCGTCGAAGAGGTCTCCGCCGTCGACTACGATGCCTCGCGCGAGTTGACGGCGCGGCGGATCGCCGCCCAGCGCGTCTCCGCGGAGGGTCAAGAGGGCATCCGCGCCTTCCTCGACAAGCGCAAGGCCGCTTGGATCCGCGCGTGAGCGTGCGCCGTCTGCTGATCGCCAACCGCGGCGAGATCGCCGTGCGCGTCGCGCGTGCGGCCCGTGAGCTGGGCATCGCCCCGCTAGGCATCTACAGCGAGGCGGATGCCGCTGCCTACCACCTGCGCTTCATGGACGACGCGCTCTGCGTGGGCCCGGCTCCGGCCGCCGACTCTTACTTGAACAGTGAGGCCGTGGTCGCCGCGGGGCGCACGTTGCGCGCCGATGCCGTCCACCCCGGCTACGGCTTTCTCAGCGAGCGGCCGCATTTCGCTCAAGCGGTAGCCGATGCGGGGATGCTCTTCGTGGGCCCCACGCCGCGTGCGATGCGCGCGATGGGCTCGAAGATCGAGGCCAAGCGTCTGGTCCGCGCGCGCGGCGTCCCCGTCCTGCCCGGGTACGACGGCGACGAGCAGTCGCCCGCGCAGCTGCGCGTGCAGGCGCAGCTGATCGGCACGCCGCTCTTGATCAAGGCCAGCGCCGGAGGCGGCGGGCGCGGCATGCGCGTCGTCGACGATCTCGCGCAGTTCGACGCGGCACTGGAGTCGGCCAAGCGCGAGGCGCTGGCCGCCTTCGGCGACGACACCGTGCTCTTGGAGCGCTACCTCCACGATCCGCGCCACATCGAGATTCAGATCATCGCCGACGAGCACGGGAAGACGCTCTACCTGGGAGAGCGCGAGTGCTCGATCCAGCGCCGCCACCAGAAGGTGCTCGAGGAGTCGCCGAGCCCCGTCCTCAGCCCGGAGCTGCGCGCCGCGATCGGCGGCAGCGCAGTGGCAGCCGCGGAGTCCGCGGGATACACCAACGCGGGCACCGTCGAGTTCATGCTCGACGAAGACGGCCGCTACTACTTCCTGGAGATGAACGCGCGCCTGCAAGTCGAGCATCCCGTGACGGAGCTGACGTACGGCGTCGACTTGGTGCACCTGCAGATCGCGGTGGCGAACGGGGAGCCGCTTCGCCTCTCGCAAGAGACGATCGCGCCGCGCGGCCACGCCATCGAGGTGCGGCTCTACGCCGAGGACCCCGCCAGCGGCTTCCTGCCGGCCAGCGGCACGCTGGCGCGCTGGCGGATGCCGGAGGGACCGGGTATCCGCGTCGATGCCGGTGCGGCAGAAGGCGACGAGGTCTCGATCTTCTACGATCCGATGCTGGCCAAGATCGTCGCTTGGGGTGTGGATCGCGGTGCAGCCATCGCGCGGCTCACCGCCGCGCTCGACGCAACGGAGGTCGCAGGCGTCAAGACCAACCTTCCCTTCCTGCGCTGGCTCGCTCGCGACGAGTGGTTCCGCCAGGGGCGCACCACGACAGGCTTTTTGACCGAGCGCCTGCACCCCGAGCAGTTTGCGCTTGAAAGCCTGCCGGAGGGTGCGCTGGCGGCGGCAGCGGCCTTGGTGCTGGCGGAGCGGCCGCCCTTTCGCATCGCCGAGATCGGCGTGCCGCTGGCGCTGCGCCACGGCGATCGCACCTACCGCATCTACGCCGACCGCGATGGGGACGGCTGGCGCGCGCGCGGGGATCTCACCGGCACGCTGCAGATCGCGCGCAACGGCGACCTGATCGACGTGCGCCACGACGGCCGGCGGACGAGCGCCACCGGCAGCGTCGACGCTGAAGGCGTGATGCTGGCATTCGACGGCGCGAGCTACGACTTCGTCTTCGCCGCTCCGCCTTCGCCGGCCGACTTGCATCACGGCGGCGCATCCGCCGGCGAGGGGCAGCGGACCCTAAGCGCCCCGATGCCGGGCAAGATCCTCAAAGTCGCCGTAAGCGCGGGGGCCACGGTGGAGGAGCGCCAACTGCTGGTGGTGCTCGAAGCGATGAAGATGGAGCATCGTATCGAGGCACCGGGCGCGGCTCGCGTGGTAGCCGTCAAGGTGCGAGAGGGAGAGTTGGTGACGGCAGGGGCGCCGCTCGTGGAGTTGGAGAACGCGCGATCATGAACGGCGTCGTGCAAGCGCTTCCCAAGCGCGTCAAGGTCTGCGAGATGGGTCCGCGCGACGGCCTGCAGAACGAGGCGCGCAGTGTCGACGCCGCTACCAAGATTCGCTACATCGACCTGCTCTCGGAGACGGGCCTGCCGGTGATCGAGACCACGTCGTTCGTAAGCCCGAAAGCGATTCCGCAACTCGCCGATGCCTACGAGGTCTACACCGGAATCGCCAAGCGCACGGGCGTCGTCTACCCCGTGCTGGTGCCCAACGCCAAGGGCTTCGCCCGCGCGCGCGAGGCCGGCGTTCGTGCGATCGCCGTCTTCACGGCGGCATCCGAGTCGTTTACCAAGCGTAACATCAACATGTCGATCGACGAGTCGATCGCCGTCTTCGCGCCCATCGTGCGCGAGGCACGCGCCGAGGGCATGTGGGTCCGCGGCTACGTCTCCACCTGCTTCGGCTGCCCGTATGAGGGGCCGGTCGCGCCCTCGAAGGTGGCGCAGGTGTCGGCGCGGCTAGCCGAGCTGGGCTGCCAGGAGATCTCCATCGGCGACACGATCGGCGTCGGCACGCCCAATCAAGTGCTGGACGTGGTCACGGCGCTCGCGCGCGCGCTGCCGCTCGAGCGGCTGGCGATGCACTTCCACGACACGCGCGGCACGGCACTCGCCAACGTCACCGCCGCGCTGCAACTAGGCCTGGCGACCTTCGACTCTTCAAGCGGCGGTCTCGGCGGCTGCCCCTATGCTCCCGGTGCATCGGGCAATCTCGCCACGGAGGACCTGCTCTACCTCCTCCACGGCATGGGGATCGAGACCGGCGTCGACCTGCACCGGGTGCGTGAGGCATCGCGCTTCATCAGCGCCGCGCTCGAGAAGACGCCCACCTCGAAGGTCTACCTCGCGCCGGAACGCTGGCACAAAACCGGCTGAGGTGCGCTGACGGGCACTCCCTCAGAGGCCGAAGCGCGAGAGCAGCCCCTTGGCGAAGTCCGGCGCGAACTGCGCAACGACCTGCGCCCGCTCGCCCTAACCGGCCTCGAGTGGAATCTCTAGATAGAAGCGGCTCCCCTTGTTCAGCGTGCTCTCGACCCGCACGCTGCCGTGATGCGCTTTCGCCACGCTTTGAACGATCGCCAAGCCGACGCCGCTGCCGGAGACCTGACGCTCCGCCCGCCCGCGGTAGAAGCGCTCGAAGATATGCGGGAGGTCTTCCGACGCGATTCCGCTCCCCGTGTCGGTCACCTCGACGACGGCGTGCGAGCCATCCCGCTGCAGCGCGACGGTCACCAGGCCGCCGGGGGGCGTAAACTTCACCGCGTTGCCGATCAAATTCGAGAGCGCGGCGCTGAGCAAATCCGGCTCGCCCTCGACCTCCACGGCCTGATCGGGCACCTCTACCTTCAGCCGCAAGTGGTGCTCGCGCGCATGTTCCTCCCAGTTACCCGTCGCCACGCGCACGACGGCGTTCAGATCGATGGGGCGCAGCGCGACCGCCTCGCTCTCGGCACGCGAGAGCGCGAGCATCTCGCGCAGCATGCGGTCCATCTCGCGAGCGCGCCGGATGATCGCCTGCAACGAGTCACGGCGTACCTCCTGCGACGCCTCGTCGCCCCAGCGCTGCAACAGCTGGGCGTTGCCCGTGATCGCCGCCAGCGGCGTCTTCATCTCGTGCGAGGCATCGGCCACGAAGCGGCGCTCACGCTCAAAGGCAAGCGCCAAGCGATCGAGCATGGCATCGAAGGCAGCGGCTAGGCGCCCGACCTCGTCCCTGCGCCCGCGCCAGCCGAGCCGGCGCTCGAGCGAGGCGGGATCGACGTCCTCCGCCGCGCGCGTCATGCGCTCCAGCGGCAGCAGCAGCGCCTGCGCAAGAAACCACGCGGCCACGAACGCGCCGACCACGCCGAGCGCGAAGACGATACCGACGCGCCAGCGCAGCGCGCCCAGCAGACGATCGAAGGTGCGCGCCTCGCGCCCGACTTCCAAGATCGCGTAGGGCTGCACGCCGGGAATGCGTACGTGGCGGCGGAGGGTCACGTACGGCTCACCGTCGACGACGATGCGCGCGAAGGGACCCCTCTGCCACTCGACGCGGTCCGGCGAACGAAAGCTGCCCGCGCCCTCGCTGGCCGCGATCACCTGGCCGCCGGCGTCCAAGACGCGCACGAAGCTGCCCGCCGAGGCGTAGGTATTGAGCACTTGCGGAACCAGCAGCACCGGCGTGATCGAGAAGGGGAAGGAGGCCCCTCCGGCGCCCTGCACGACGCGCTCGGAGAGGCTCACTACCTCACCCTGGAGCTCCTGGTTGAGTGCGTTGCGCAGCGAGGTCAGGCTCGATGCGAAGACGGCGGAGAGCAGCACCAGCAGCAGCGCGGCGAACGAGAGCGCGACGCGGAGGCGCAGGCTCACGTACGCAGGATGTAGCCGACGCCTCGCACGGTCCGGATGAGCGTCTCCGGTACACCCGCATCGCGCAGCTTGCGCCGCAAGTGGCCGACGTGGACGTCGACGACGTTCGACTCTCCGATGAAATCCGTTCCCCAGATGGCGTTCATCAGCGCGTCGCGTGTGAAGACCTTGTTGGAGTTCAAGAGCAAGTGCTCGAGCAGGCGAAACTCCGTGGCGGTCAGCTCCAGCGGCTTGCCACCGACCTCCACCTCGTGCGCGTCGCGGTAGAGCAACAGATCGCCGGCGCCCAACGTGCGCTGGCGCGTCTGGTTGGTGCGAATATGCGCCCGCGCCCGCGCCAGCAACTCCTCGATGTCGAAGGGCTTGGTCATGTAGTCCGTGGCCCCGGAGTCCAAGCCCGTGACCGTGTCGCGCGTGGTGTCGCGCGCCGTGAGCATGATGATCGGCACGCTGCTGCGCTCGCGAATCGACCGGCAGACATCGACGCCGTCCATGCCGGGCAGCAGCAGATCCAGAATCACGAGCGCGGTCTCGCCGACGTCGTACGTCGACGCCGTCTTCCCGTCGCGCACCACGTCGACCCCATAGCCGGCCCGCTGCAGCTCCAGTTGGAGAACGCGCGCGATATCGGGATCGTCCTCGACGACCAGCACCTTTTCCATGCAGGCTCCCGTTACGAAGGTCTTAGGACTTGCCGCGAACGACATTGACGGAGCTGGACTCAGCCGTGATGGCCACGTTGGCGCCGCCGCCGTGGAAGGTTCCGGAGGCCGAGAACTCCATGCCGTACGGTGCAGCGCTCACTTGGAGAATGCCCCCGAGCGACCCTGCGCTGCTGTTGGCCACGATCCGCGCCTGTGTCGCCTCCGGGACGCGCAGCAGCAGCTCGCCACCTTGGATCGCGAAGTTCTGCGTGTCACCGCGGTTGACCGCCAACTCCCAATCCAGCGAGGCGCCCTGCCCGGAGACGTCGAGCGTGCGCGCGCGAACGTTGCGTGCCCGCCCTTCTCCGCCCAGCAAGGCGACGGAGAGCGTCTCCCCCGAGACGTCCCGCAGATCGCAGCCGCCCATCACCATGAGGTAGCTTTCGCCGGCCAGCCTGCTCTCGCCCAGCCAGAGCGTGCCGAAGGAGCGAATGATCACCCGCGTCTGCAGCGCACGGGCGGTGACGTCGCCGGCCGTGTCGTTGATGACCAGCGCCGCGGTATGCGGCGGGATGCGCAGCTTGACGTCGCCCCAGTTGACGGTGATGCGGACGAGCGTCTGGTCCGGCCGGAGCTTGGGTAGCGTGACGACGCGGCCGATGCGCTGGATACGCCCGCCTACCTGACGCTGCGTCGAAAGGTAGAAGGTCTGGCCGTCGGCGCCGCGCTGCGTGGAGACCGCCGCCCCTTCGGCGGC
>JAGWST010000077.1 GCA_028869325.1 bacterium
GATCGGCAGCGTCTACGTCTCACAGCTCAACGGCGTGAGCTGCAACGCTAGCGGCGTCTGTGCCAACGGCCAGAAGGCGCCGGGGTTTGTCTACAACGCGGCCACCAACGGCGTCTCGTTCACCTCGCCGCTGCCGCCCGGCTCGCAGGTGAGCCTGGCCTATAACGCGCTGGGCACCACGCAGAATACCAACTGGCAGCGCTACATGTACGGCGCTCGCGTGGTGCATCACGTGAAGGGCTATCCCGGTTTCGAGATCGGCCTCACCTTCAATCGCGTCTACGACACCGACGGCCTGACGGCGAACGACGGCGTGAGCGTGGCCTTCAACGGCTCGCCTTCCGGTCTGCCGCTGGTGAGCGACGAGGTCTTCGGCATCGACACCGTGGTGCCGCTGACGTTCGTTCGCGGAGCGCGCAAGCCCCAGCTCTTCGGCGAGTTTGCGACCAGCAAGTACAGCGCGAACTACCGCTCGACGGGAGTCTCCGGCGACGGCGCTGGGATCGCCGGTCTGAAGCTGCACATCAACGCGCTCTCACTGACGCTTGCCTACCGCTCCGTCGGCGCCGGCTTCATCGACGGTGCGCCGTTGCAGTTCTACGGCCCCAACCCCGCCGTCTACAATATCGCCGGGCTGCCGTATCTGCCGGGCTTCATCGGCGTGGCGAACAACCTGCAACTGAATCGCCAGTTCGACCGCAGCGTCAACGCCGCGCTTGGCACCGGCACCTCCAACACCGCCGGCAATCCGGCGCTCACCTACGCCTATCCCGCGTTCGACCCGTTTGCGGGGAGCGGGCCGTACTTCTACCAGGCCTACGTGCCCAACACGCGCGGCGTGAGCGCCGACCTCCGCGTGCCGGTGAAGGTGAAGGGCACGCAGGTGAACCTACGCTTGGGCAGCCAGGACCTGGCCGAGGTGAAGGCCGACGCCTTCGGTAACCCGCTCTACGGAGCGCACTATTCGACCAGCGTGCCGGAGCGTATTCAATCGAACTCGGCAGGCGCCGACGTGAGCCTGCCGGTCTTCGGGCGCCACGTGGACGTGAGCGTCTCCGGTCTCTACGAGCACCTGACGCGCAACGATACCACGACGCAGAACTACGTGCCGTTCAATGCGCAGACGCAGACGTTCGACCCCGGCGCGCTGGCCGCATATCAGGCAGCGGCGGCAGTGGGCGGAAGCGGTGTTCCGTTCGCGCCGAACTACGTGGATGTTCGCCACACGGGCTTTGCGGCCGGCGCCGGTATCCCGGTCTCGCACGACTTGAAGCTCGACTTCTCGTACTCGACCCAGCACTTCGGCGGCAGCTACGGAAAGACCGGCGGCGAAAACATCGACGAGCGCAAGGATCTCTACTCGGGGGCGGTGACCTACCACATTCCCAAGACCAATACGTCGGTCACCGTGGAGGCGCTCCACTATCGCTACACCGACAACCTCCTTCCGCAGCTCAACTTCGACCAGACGCGCCAAAACGTCTACTTCACCGTCAAGTTCTAGAAGGCGTGCGAGTCATCGGCGCGCTCGTCGCGGCATATCTGATCGTCGCCTGCGCGATCACGCAGCTCGCCTCGCTGGTGGTGCTGCAAGGCGTCGCCGCGCCGTATGCGCTGCCGCGCGCCCTCCCGGCTTCGTGGGGGCTTCCGCTGGCGCAACTGGCGTATCGTCTCTTGCCGACGCCCTGGAACGCGGAGTCGGCGGCGCGCGCCGCCGTGGCGCGCGGCGACGACGCTCTAGCCCAGCGCTGGATCCGGCGCATGCCGCAGGGAGGCTACGCACTCGCGCTGGAGGCGACGATCGCCGAGCGGCGCGGAGAGGCCGAGTCCGCCGTTGCCGACGACCTGCGTGACGGCGATGCCGGGGCGCTGGCGCGAATCGTCGACGGGCTGGCGGCGCACGATCTGCCGCGCGCGCTGCGCCTGCAGCGTCATGTCGTCGCCGCACTCGATGCCGATCCTACCCATCCGCCCTCGCGCGCGGAGGCGTACTGGCGCCTGGGCGAGCTGAGCGCACGCAGCGGCGACCTGCGCTCCGCCTCCAGCGCCTATCGCCGTGCCATCGAGCTCTCGCCCTACGCGGGCCTCTACGCCCTCAGCTACGCGCAGCACTTGTGGTATGCGCTACACGACGGCCCCGCGGCCGAGCGCTACTTCCTGCGCACGCTGCGGGACGATCCGACGGCCTCGCCGGCCTACGAGGGGCTGGCGGCGATCGCCTCGGCTCGCGGCGATCGTGCGGCGGCGGCGTCATATCTGCGCAAGGCGCACGCCATCGAGCAGAAGTGATCGTCGGCATCGACGCGCAACTCGCCCTGGGAACGGCGACGGGGATCGGCGAGTACGTCCGCGAGCTGATCGCCGCGCTGCGCGAGCAGGACTGTGAGGTGCGCGCGCTCTCCAACGGACGCCTCGATCCATGGCGGTTCGATCGCCGCGTGCTCTGGGATCAGCTCGCGCTTCCGGCCGCAGCTCGCCGCGCCGGCGTCGCGCTGCTGCACTGCGCCTCCGGCACCCTTCCGCTCGCTGCGCCGGCGCCGGTGGTGGCGACCGTCCACGATGTGGTCTGGCTGCGCGAGCAACGCCACGCCAAGCCCTATGCGCGCTGGTACTTCGGCGCGTTCAGCGCCGCGCGTTATCGGACGGCGCGTCTGATCATGGTCGACTCCGCCTTCTCCGGCCGCGAGCTGACGCAGCTCACCGGCGTCGATCCCGCGCGCGTGCGCGTGGTCTATCCCGGCGTGGCGCCAGCCTTCGCGCGGATCGTGCGCCGCCCCGAGGAGCGGCCGTTCGCCCTGGTGGTCGGCACCGTGGAGCCGCGCAAGAGCCTCGAGCTTGCGATCCGCGCCCTCGCCGGCGTCCCTGCGCTGCGTTTGATCAGTGTCGGCCCGCCAACCGGCTACGTCGAGCGCTGCCGCGAGGCGGCGCGCGCCTGCGGTGTCGCCGCGCGCGTGGAGATTCGCGGCTACGTCGAGCGGAGCGAGCTGCTCGACCTTTATGCCCGCGCGACGATGGCGCTGGTGCCCTCGCGCTATGAGGGCTTCGGCCTGGCCGCGGCGC
>JAGWST010000078.1 GCA_028869325.1 bacterium
CGCTTGCGCCGGCGCAGCGCTAGGGTGCATCAGGCACGCCACCACCAGCACCGCGAGCACGGCGAGCTCCGCGATCAGCATCACACCGGAGACCTCGGCCGTCGGCCGCGCGCCGGCATAGAGCAAGGCCGTGGCGGCGAGGATCCAAAGGATCGCCACGCCGGAGACCAGCAGCGGCGAGGGATTGGCCTCCGGCGCGACGAGCGCGAGCGTATAGGTGGCCGCGGGCCACGCCGTGGCCATGGTTGCGAAGAAGTTGGCGCACAGCAGCAGCCATGCGCCATACGCCCCGACGTTGCGGCCGAACGCCAAGCGAATCCACGCGTAGGACGACCCGGCCGAAGGATGACGGCGCACCAAGTGGCCGAACGCGAATGCCACGAAGAGCATCGGCACACAGAGCATCAGCAACGCCAGCGGCGCGTCGTAGCCCGCTGCGGCGACCATCAATCCCAGCGTTGCGGCGAGGCTGTAGGCGGGTGCCATCGAGGCGCTGCCGATGACGGCCAGATCCCGCAGCGAGAGCACGCGTTTGAGGGGTGCGACGCTGGAACGCGGCATACGTTAATCGTACATGCGGTGGCAGACCTCGAAGCGATTGCCGTCGAGATCCTCGAAGAAGACCGCGTAGTATCCGGGCATCGCCTCCGAGTAGGGTTCGGGACCCTCGATGTTGCGTGCCCCGGCCTCGCGCGCGACAGCGGCCAGACGATCGACCTCCTCGCGCGAGGGGGCTTGGAAAGCCACGCAGTTCTTGGTGGGCGTGTGCTCCGCGTCCACCGTCGTCGAGACGAAGCAACGCTGCCAATCGGGCCGCCCGTCTCTGGGCTCGGCGTACGTCGTCCACTCCTCGCCTTGCCAGACCCGTGTCAATCCGAGCTCGGGAAGCAGCACGCTGAAGAAACGATGGGCGCGCTCGCGATCGCGAACGCGAAGGTCGACGTGATCGATGATCGCCATCTCGCCTCCTGGTCGTGGGCACAGAGTGTTCGCGCCCGTCGCATGCGTACCTGGAGGGGGCGGGGATTCGCAGTCAAGAAGCGGTGGGCGTGGAGAGGGGTCGCTTCGCGCCGAGTCCTACCGGACCGATGCATCTGGGCAACGCGCGCACGGCGTTGCTGGCTTGGCTCGACGCGCGCGCGGCTGGCGGCCGCATGCTGCTGCGCATCGAGGACCTGGATCCGCAGCGCTCGCGCGGCAGCTACGCCGATCTCATCCTGCGCGATCTGGAATGGCTGGGGTTGGATTACGACGAGGGCCCCTACTATCAGAGCCGGCGCGGCGCGCGCTACGCCGCGGTGCTGGAGAGCCTGCGCAGACGCGGCCTGGTCTATCCGTGCTGGTGCTCGCGCAGCGACGTCCATCGCGCGGTCGGCGCCCCGCATCCGGGCGACGAGGCGCCCTATCCCGGGACGTGCCGCGCGCATAGCGCCGAGAAGGAGCCGCCCGATGGCCGCGGGCCGGCCTGGCGATTCCTGGCGCCGGCGCGTGCGTACGTGTGGGAGGATCTCGTCCTGGCTTCGCAGAGCGCCCGCGCCGACGCCTTCGGCGATATCGTCGTGCGCCGTGCCGACGGCGCCTTCGGCTATCAGCTCGCCGTGGTGATCGACGACGCCGAGATGGGCGTCACGCGCGTCGTCCGCGGCGCGGATCTGATCTCCTCGACGCCGCGCCAGCTGGCGCTCTACGAGACGCTCGAGTATCTCGCGCCGCGCTTTGGCCATGTGCCGTTGGTGCTCGACGGCACCGGCAAGCGGCTCGCGAAGCGCACGCCGGCAGCCACCGTCGCCGGGCTGCGCGAGGCCGGTGAGGATCCACGTACCGTGATCGGCCGCCTGGCCGCGAGCCTGGGCTGGGTCGCCGAAGGCCAAGACGCCACGCCGAGCGAGCTGCTGGCTGCGCGCTGCAGCCTCGAGAGCCTGAGAGGCGGCATGGGGCAGCGGGGTGCGTAGACGCCCCGCGCGCGGCGCCGCGGCCGCGCTGCTCTGCCTCTTCGGCGCGCTTGTCTTGCTGGCGGGCTGCGCGCGCGTCGCGGACGAGCGCTGGGGAACGCCGCACGAGCTGCGGATCGGCATCGTCAGCGATCCCTCCTCACTCAACCCGCTCTTCGTCAGCTCGCAGCAGGCCGTCGACATCGGCCAGCTCTATACGGAGACGCTGGTCGGTCTCTCACCGCGTAATGAACTGATTCCGCTGGCCGCGCGCGTGGTTCCCAGCCGCGCGAACGGCGGCGTCTCGGCGGACGGCCTGACCATCACCTACCACCTGCGTCACGATGAGCGCTTTGCGGACGGAACGCCGCTCACGTCGGCCGATGTCGCCTTCACCTACCGCGCCATCCTGGATTCGTGCAACCCGGTGAGCGAGTCGGAGCCCTACCGGCGCATCGCCGCGCTGACGACGCCCGACCGCTACACCGTGCGCATCCGCCTGCGCAAGCCCTGGGCGGCCGCCGTCTCCGAGCTCTTCGCGGCCTCCGACTACGCCTACGGCATCCTGCCCAAGCATGCGTTCCACTCGACCGATCTCGCCCACGATCCATGGAACCAGCGCCCTTTCGGCAGCGGCCCCTTTCGCGTCGCCGCGTGGCGCCGCGGCGAGGAGATCGTGTTGGAGCCGAATCCCTACGCGCGGCGCAAGCCCCAGCTGCGGCGTCTGCTATTGAAGATCGTGCCTGACTCCAACACACTGTTCATCCAACTGCGCACGCACGCCATCGACGTGGCCACGCTCGACGGCGCCGACGTGCCTCAGGCACGTGACCTACGCGGCGTGCGCCTGATCGAGACGCCGCAGAATCACACGGACTTTCTGGAGTTCCAGACCACGCGTCCCGCGCTGCGCGACGCATCGGTTCGCCGCGCCGTCGTGGAGGCGATCGACCGCCGCACGATCGTACGCAGCGTCTATCTCGGCCTCTACCCGCCGGCCACGACGGAGATTCCGCCAACGCTCTGGGCGCACGACCACGCCATCGTCAACCTGCCCTTCGATCCCAAGCGCGCGGCGGCCGAGCTGGACCGCGCGGGCTGGCATCTCCAGCACGGCGTGCGCATCAAGGCGGGGCACCCTCTGGTGCTCGACTTCGCCTTCGTGGGCAGTAGCGCCAGCGCGCGGCGGCTGGCCACCATCGTCCAGGCCGACCTGCGCGCCGTTGGCATCGATCTCGTGCTCAAGAGCTACCCCTCGACGCTCTTCTTCGCACCCGCCTCCGATGGCGGCATCGAGTGGGGCGGACGGTTCGACCTCTCCTACGCCGACTGGTACGGCGGCGCCGACCCCGAGGCGTCGGAGTCCTACACCTGTGCCCAGCGCGCCCCCGCCGGGCCGAACACCGGGCGCTGGTGCGATCCCGAATACGACCGCCTCTTCGCGGCGCAGGCGCGCGGCAACGACCGCGCCGTGCGTCTGGGCGCCTTCCACGGGATGCAGCGCCTGATCCACCAGAACGCCGTCGCCGACTTTCTGGTCTACCCCTCGACCTTCACGGCGCTCAACCCGGGGCTCACGGGCTACACGCCGAACATGCTCTACGCCTTCGGCAACAGTGAGGAGTGGGATCTGCAGTGAGGCTCTTTGCGCTGCTCAACGCGGTGGCGGCTATCGTCTGCGCACTGGTCGCGTTCTTTCTGATGCGCTTCGTGATGCGCGCCTGGACGTTCGCCATCGTGGCCGGGCTGCTGGCCTTCTTCTCTTTCCGCCTGTGGCGTGCGGCACGCGACGGCTGGCAACGGGGCCCGCGCCGCTGAGGCTAGTGCACGAGCGGTATGGTCGCCGCGACGGCGGCTTGATAGCGGGCGAAGGCTCGCGCGTATCGCGCGTGACATGATGGATCGGGCGCGCGCCGTTCAGGGTACGCTACCAGCGCGCGCACGGCCGCGATGCCGGGCATCGCGCCGATGGAGACCGCCGCCATCATGGCGGCGCCGAAGGCCGATGCCTCCGCTTGATCCGGCAGCCATGCCTCGTGGCCCGAGACGTCGGCGATCATCTGGCGGACGAGCGGGGCATGCGTCAACCCGCCGGAGAGCAGCAGGCTCTCGCTGGCGCCGACTTGTTCCTCGAGCACGCGCGCCACGGCGTAGAGCGCGAAGACGATGGACTCTATTGCGGCGCGCAAGAGATGGCGGCGGTCGTGCGCGAGGTCGAGCCCAAGGAATCCACCGCGCAGATCGGCGTCCCAGTAGGGCGCGCGCTCCCCAGCGAGAAACGGCAGGCACGTCGGGGAGCAGCAGACCCAGCAGATGCATCAGCACGCCGCCGGCCGACGAAGTCGGCCCGCCCACCACGCAGTGCTCGTCGTCGAGCGCGTAACAGAACGTCCGCCCCTGCGCATCGAAGAGCGGCTCCCGCGTGACCACGCGCGCCGCGGCGCTGGTGCCCAGCGTCACCGCCATGGTCGTTCGCTCCACGGCGCCGACCCCGAGATTCGCCAGCGCTCCGTCGCTGGAGCAGAGCACCAGCGGCGTGCTGGCGTCGAGGCTCAACGTGCCCGCGATCGCGGCGCGGATGCCCGTGCGCCGCTCGAGAGCGGAGGCGGGCTGCGAGAGGCGCCCGGGCTCGACCCGCGCAAGCTCCAGCGCCTGCGGGTCCCAGGCTCGCGAGCGCACGTCGAAATAGCCCGTGCCCGAAGCGCAGCCGTGATCGATCAACCACTCGCCGAACCAGCGGAAGACCAGCAGCTCCTTCATCGAGACGAAGCGCTTGGCGCGCTTGAAGCGCTCGGGCTCGTGCTCGGAGAGCCAGCGCAGCTTGCAGAGCGGCAGCATGGGATGCATCGGCGCGCCGGTGCGCCGGTAGAGCGCCAGGCCGGTTCCGTCGGCGCGCCAGCCGTCGGCCAGCGCCGCACTGCGGCGATCCATCCAGGTGAGAAGGGGGCCGATCGGCTCGCCTTGCCCGTCGACCGGCAGCACGCCGTGCATCGCGCTCGAGAGTCCGATGGCCAGCACCTCGTGCCCGCGCAGACGAACCGCGTCGACCACGCGGCGCAGCCCCCGCATCGCCGCGCGGTAGATCTCGTCGGCGTCCTGCTCCACGTATGACGGCTGCGGCGCAACGATGCCGTACTGCTCCGTCGCGTCGGCCGCCGGGCGTCCGTCGAGGGTGAAGGCCACGACCTTGGTCGCGCTGGTGCCGAGGTCGACGCCGGCGACCACGCCGTCACTGCCCTGGCTCATCGACGCTGTGCGGTTAGCCGCCAAGCCAGCGCAGGGCCTGCTCTGCATAGTCGGCCAGCGTCGAGCTTCGCAGCTCCGTCTTGGCCGGATCGTACGGCGTGGCATTGCAGAGGCGCACGACCAGGTGGCCATGCGCAACTTCGATCAGGTTGACGCAGGCCGGGTCCTGCTCCAGTGCCGCGAAGGCGTCGTACTCGGCGCGCAAGACGCGTCCCAATACCGCTCGGTTGGTCCCGCCGTGCGCGACCACGAGCAGCTGCCGCCAGCTCTCGTCCGCCACCAGCTCGTCGAAGACGCGATGGACGCGCTGCAGGAAATCGCGGAAAGACTCTCCACCTAAAAAGCGGCGCTCGGGGGCCAGGCCCTGAAAGGCGCCGGCGATCTCATCGTGGAGCTGTTCGCGCGCGATGTCGGCCAGCCGGCCGCCTTCGATCTCGCGTAGGCCCTCGCGCGTCTCGATGGGCACGCTGCGTCCCTCGAGCACGATCTCGGCGGTCTCGATCGTCCGCGGCAGGCCGCTGGTGATACAGCGATCGAAGGCCACGTTGCGCAAGGCGCGCTGCACCGCCTGCGCCTGCACGCGGCCGCGCTCGGTCAAGGGAACCAAACGCGGAGGCACGGCGCGCCCGGAGGGATCGAAGTACGAGACGTCGGCGTGACGCATCAGCCAAAGGCGCCGCACGCTCTCAGCCGCCATCTTGGACCAGCTCCAACAACTTGGGATTGGCGATCGCAAGCTTGGCCTCGACGCTGGCCAGCGTCGCCGCGTAGACGGCATCCCGCCGGGGACTCTCGTCGGCCTCGCCGGCGCGTATGTGGCGCGCCAGCTCCAACCGCAGCGCGCGCACGTCTCCGTCTTGGCTGCCCAGCAGCGCCCGCAAGCGGTCGCCCTCGTGCTGCGCGGCGCTCGCGCCGGCCGCCAGCTCGCGCTGGACGATCGCCAGCGCATTGGCAGCAACCAGCGTGCGGAAGCGGCCGCGCTGATCGCTCTGCGTCGGCAGCACCTCGTGCTCCAAGAAGGAGCGGACGGCGGCGATCAGCTCGCCTGCATCGGGTCGATCTTGCATCAGTCTGACCGCTCCGCGTATTGACGCTGCCACGCCTGCTCCAGCAGGTGCAGCGTCTCCAGCTCCATCTCCGCCGCCAGGCGCCCCAGCGTGGCTAGCTCGATGCTGATCTCCTCGCCGCGCAGGTGGCGTGCCGCCTGCGAGAGCGCACCGATCCCCCATTTCACGTTGCCGTAGAGCTCCCAGTACCGCAGCCGCTCGAGCGAAAGGCCATGGCCGCCGGCGGCGCGGTACGCCTCCAAGAGGTGCTCGCGCGTGGTGATGCCTCCGGCGGCGAGATCGTTGCGCCCGAAACGCCAAGCGCGCACGCAAAACCAGCCGAGATCCTCATCGGGATCGCCGGCGTGCGCCAGCTCCCAATCGAGCACGCCGCGCAGGCCATCGGGCCCAACCACGAAGTTGCCGACGCGAAAATCGCCGTGCACCAGCGTCGTACGCTCTGGGTGCGGCGCGTTGAGGTGCAGCCAGCGCAGGCCCAACTCCAACGCGGGATGCCCCTCGCCGCAGTTATCGAGATCGCGTTCGAGCGCAGCCAGGAGATCGAGCACACCCTGCCCCTTCACCAGGAACGGCAGGCGCGCCGGATCGATTGCGTGGATGCGCACCAGCGCGCCCATGGTCTGCTCCGGCAGCACGTCGCGTGCGCGCGCGAACGCCTCGTCGCGCACCAGGCGGCGGCCGATGGTCTCGCCGGCGAGGTGCTCCATCAGAAAGGCCTGGCGCCCCTCGAGCATCATCGGCTCGTAGACGACGCGCGGTACGCGCACGCCGGCCTCGTAGGCCGCCTTCAAGAGCGCGTACTCCTCCGCCCGCGTGCGCGCCGCCGAGCTCAGCGATCCGCCCATGTCGCGTCGCAGCACCAAGTCTCGCTCGCCCTGCGCATCGCCGCCGACACGCACGATCCAGGCCTCCTGCGACGCACCGCCGGCCAGCCGCCGCATCGAGACCAGGTGCGCGCCGTAGCCGGCGAGGCGGCTCTCCAGCGCCTCCTTGATGCTCATGCGCGCGCCTCGCGACGCCGGAACAGACGCGCGGCGATCGCCATGCGGTGCACCTCCGAGGGACCGTCGTAGATGCGAAACGGCCGCGACTCGCGCAAGAACGTCGCCAGCGGCAGATCGTCGGAGACGCCCAGCGCGCCGCACACCTGAAGCGCGCGATCGACGGCGCGAAAGACCGCCTCGGCGACGAACGTCTTGGCCATCGACGACTCGTGGCGCGCGCGCTCGCCGCGATCGAGCATCCACGCCGTGTGCCAGATCATCAGCCGCGCGGCGTGCAGCTCGATCTCCGTATCCGCCAACTGGAAGCCCACGCCTTGATGCTCGCCCAGCGTGCGGCCGAACGAGGTCCGCTCCGCGGCGCGCGCAACGGCGATCTCCTGCGCACGGGCAGCGATACCCAGCCAGCGCATGCAGTGCGTCAGGCGCGCCGGCGCCAGGCGCAGTTGGGCGTAACGGAAGCCTTCGTCCACCTCGCCGAGAACGGCGTCGTCGCCGACTTCGCACGCCGCGAACGAGACGGCGCAGTGACCGCCGGGCGTCACGTGATCGAGGGTAGGAATGCGCCGCCGGACCCGCCATCCGGGGTTGCCGGCGTCGATCAGAAACATCGTGGCGCCGCGGTGCCCGTCCAGCTCCTCGGACGTGCGCGCCATGCAGATCGCCAGGGCCGCTCCGTCGGCGCCCGTGATGAACCACTTCTCGCCGTCGATGACCCAGCCGTGTGCCGTCTTGCGCGCGCGCGTGCGCAGCATCGCGGGATCGCTGCCCGCTCCCGGCGCCGGCTCCGTCATCGCGAAGCACGAGCGAATCTCCCCCGCCGCCAGCGGCTTGAGGTAACGCTCCCGCTGCGCGGGCGTCGCCACCTCGTGCAGCAGGTGCATGTTGCCCTCGTCGGGGGCGGCGGCGTTGATCGCCAGCGGCCCAAGTAGACTGCGGCCCGCCGCCTCGAAGACCACGGCGGTCGAGCGCCAGTCTAGGCCCAGGCCGCCGTACGCGCGGGGCAGATGCGGAGCGAAGATGCCCTCGGCCCGCGCCTTCGCGCGCAGCGCCGCGATGCTCTGCACGTCCGGCGCTCCACCCTCCAGCTCTCGCTCCAGCGGCACCGCCTCGCGGTCGACGAAGGCGCGCACGCGGTCGCGCAGGGCAACCAGCTCGCCGGGCAGCGCGAAGTCGATCACGTTGCGCGGCTTCCATGAGGCACGAGCTATTGCCTTGCGCCGCCAGGTAGGGAAACGGCGGCGGCAATGGCCAAGTGCCGCGGGTCATGAGCAACGCCGGTTATCTCCGTTATCCGAC